>NZ_CDSBKL010000151.1:0-9282 GCF_977115555.1 Aquiflexum sp. | reverse complement strand
TGGTCAGCAGATTCAATTTTCCATCAAAATCAAATTTTTAAAAGCACTTGGGATTTCCTTTTTTTTAAATCCAAAGTTGATTTTTAGAGAAAAATTGACCTTACTTAAATGACAATTTCAATCAAATTAAACTGATATTTACCTATTAAAAAAAATATTATCTATGGTGGAAATACTTTCAAAATGGACTGTAATTCTTTTTGGTGTATTTTTCATTGCAACTGTTTTTTTGATGCTTTTTGCACAAAAAAAAGCAAGGGAAATATTGAGGAAAGCCGGAAGTACCAACTTGATCAATTATACAGAGATTACGGTTCGGATGATTCCCGCAGCGGGATTGATAGGATATGCAGATTATTCAAGATTTCCGGAGGTATTCAGCATAGTTGGATGGTTCATGTTGGGCACTTCTATCATACTTTATTTTGTGCCAAGGAGATTACACCACAGTTACTCCTTAAAAAGTGCAGAGATCTTGAAACCAATCTATTTCCGTTTGATTTCGCCATTCTCCATGCTGATTGGCTTGGCAATTTTGTATGCGGTATTTTGAAATCTCCATTTTTAGGACTTAATGAAAAGCATGGCCTGAAAGACTTTGGCTTCATGTCGTTATGAAATCATTATCAAATATCCCAAACCATCGGTTTTGGTTGATAATGTAGTAGGTTAATCCGATATTGATACAAAAATCCTGAAGCATGAATACAACCCAATTGCTCCGCTCCTGCCTGATTTTCTCTACCACAGTCCACCTTTCACTTTCTGATGCGACAGGAGACAAGGCAATCCTTGAATATGTTGGAGGAATACTTTTCATTCCCCATGACCCCTCCTACAATGTCATGACAAATCCCCAATTTTTGAAGAACAGGTTGGTCTCAATAAACATTGGAAGAGAATTCAGGGCACCATCATGCTGCCTGGGACAAATTGTTCCACGGACAGGTTTGAAAGAGCCTCCTACTTCATTGACAACATCCTTAAGACTGACAAAATGGAAGTGGCGATTCCTTCAGTCTTCAGGAATTGCTCTTTTCCATTTGGAATTTCGACTCCGGATGAATGCAACATATCCTCGACAAGTTGGAGGTCTGGTTCTGACCAAAAAAATCTGATTTGCTATTTCGAAACTTCCTTGACCCCAAACACATTTTGGGTAGATTTAAAGAAAATTGACTTCAGTCCAACAACAAAAAAACTCATTGTTGAAAAAAACGAAACCTATGCAGTGGAATCTTCTGCAAAGTTTAAGGTTACTCCTCCATTTGTCTTTCATGGCATAGAATTGTCACGGCTATTGAAATCTCAAATACCGGGCTCGAATCAATTTTCATTTATTGTCAAACAAAACCATCATTGAAATTGAAAAGGTCAATAACAAAATAAAATAAGCCAAAATTGACCCGATTGAATACCTCATCTCAGGATATTGTTGTTTCAATTTAAACAAGTTTTGATGGTGTTGGATCGTAGCCAAAAGCAAAATAATGAAAGATGTGATTATCAGTAAAACACCAAATTGAGCACCTGTGAAATGTTTTAAAAATCCTTGTCTACCCGACTCTACGCGCTCATAAAAATACTGATATGCACCAACCCCTATTGCCAGTAAAGTCACGGAAGTCCTGACCCAAGAAAGTTGAAGCTTCTCAAAAGCCACCCTTATTCTTTCATTTTGTAGAGATTTTTTGACATTTTCCCTCAGTTGTTTTTCCTGTGATTCTGTTTCTGAATTTATTTTTTCTTCCGGTACCAATGATTCCATATGAGTTTGATTTTGAATCAAATTAGAAAAGTTTTTTGAAAATTTTTAAGGTTTATTTTTCTTGTCTGTAATATCATTCCCTTCCGGTTTTTTAAAAACAGAAATAGGGATTTTCAAAGTGAAATTTCCAAACCAAAGAGCTTACCTAAATCCAATTCCTGTCAATTCAATCTTTCGAATCATTTATCAGGCACTATCCGTTTTCTCCCAACTTGATTGGGAATATTCCACATTATTTTTTGTGATTCCATTTTGGTAATTGCTAATTTGAGGAAATGAAAGTAATCCTACCATTCGTCATTTTGAGTTTCCTTTTTTCATGCAATCCCACACAAAAAGAACCTGAATCCTTTATTAAAGGCGTCTATGGAAATCCGTCCACACTTTTGAATGCAGGATATCGGTATGATTCCTTGGGTATGAATGCAGTATTTGTACGTAGCATTTCGCTAAATAGGGAGTTTTTTGATCTAGCAAGCCAACAGGGATCCAAGGTTTTTGTGGAATTTCCAATCCTAAACGGAAAGGAATATCTTAAGGACCATCCCGAAGCTTGGCCCATCACAGAAAAGGGCGAAAAAGCCGAACCTGCAGACTGGTTTATGGGGATATGTCCCACCGACCCGGGTTTTAAAAAATACCGATCAGACCAATTGAGGGAAATTCTTCAGGAATACGATGTGGATGGGATTTTTCTGGATTATGTCCATTGGCATGCACAGTTTGAGACCAATATTCCAATCCTTCCGGAAACCTGTTTTTGTGACCGCTGCACAGCCCGATTCGGGAAAAGTCTCAATAAGGAAATCCCAGGAAACCTGATTGCTGATAAGGCAAGTTGGATTCTTGAATATCAAGACCCTGCTTGGAGAAAGTGGAGGGCAGATATCCTCAATGGCTGGGTGGAAGAAATGAAAGCCATCATCAAGGAAATAAGGCCTAATGCTAAATTGGGGGTTTTTTATTGTGCTTGGTATCCCGATGATTATGATTCAGCGCTTTACCGCAAACTCGGTATAGATCCTTTGGCATTTTCTAAAACTGCCGATGTCCTGTCGCCCATGCTGTTTCACAAAATGAAAGAAAGGTCAACTTCTTGGGTGGGGGATTATGTGACGTGGTTGGGAGACCTCACTAATGCCGGAGAAAAAGGGAAACCACAGATTTGGCCGATTGTCCAATCCCATAACAATCCGGGGATGGTCAGTCCGGAGGAATTCAGGAAAGTGATGCTGGAAGGATCAAAACCTCCAGCTTCAGGCATCATGATGTTTTCGGACCAATCTCTTATCGAAAATCCTGAGAAAGTTAAAGTGATGAAAGAATTATTTAGAAAGGAAATCAAATAAAACAAAAACCAGCGGTCAGTATAATCAAAATTCATCCCAAATTACTATCATCAGGTATTTTAAAAAACTATATTTAATAATCATTTCACAAAACCCTTATTTACCATATCATGGCAAACAAACCAAAAATTATTTTGCTATTTCTGTTTTTGACTTTTTCCATAACCGGCAAAGCCCAAGTCCTCATTTCCCTGCTGTTTGGGGAAAAGCTCAATACCGACAAAATAGAATTCGGTCTTACGGGAGGATTGAACAGGTCCAATTTCAACGGATACAATGATTCTGAGGGATTGAATAATTTTAACTTGGGATTTTACTTTCATATCATGCTCAAAGAAAATTCCTTTATCAGTACCGGAGTCTTGATCAAATCCAACGTCGGAGCTACAGGAATGCCAACCTATCCGATTGGCGATCCGGAATTTGATGAAATTTTTCAAGATGGAATTCTGACTACTAAAGTGAGGTATTTTTATGTTCCCATAATGTTTCAGCAGCGTATAAAAAACAGGATTCTTTTAGAGGGAGGGATGCAAGCAGGATTAAGGGCCAAGGCCTTTGATTACTTTAATTTGGAAAACAATGGGGGTGATTTGGAATTTAAGCGCCAAGTAGGGGATGATTTTGCCAGACTGGATTTTGGCTTTGTCGGAGGCGCAGGCTACAAACTCAAAAATGAATTGAAAAGCATGAGTGTAGGAGTACTTTACTACCGTGGCATCGTGGATGTCAAAAAAACCACAGATGCTGTAGTCAACAATTCTTCATTGAATATCTACTTGAGGATTCCAATCGGAACAGGAGCAAAAAGTTCACAAAACTAAATCAAGAAAAAAACACCTCATACTTTCATATTTTCCATTTTGATTTTTTAGAAAAAACTATTGGATGTAATTCTGTTTTATGAAATAAACACCGATTACTTTTTAGACTTTATTCCTCAAAAATTCAATCCACTCCTCGAGTTTGTATTTAAATTCAAGAAGTGCCTCTGTGTTTACCTCTTAGCGGGAAATTCCTGCAAACATTCCATTAATTGAGGCAAATAAAGACACGTCACCAAATCACAAAATCCATTTAATAGCGAAATTGATTTTTAATTCAATGGATCAATTTTCCATGCCCAAAAAATTTAAAATCCTCCTCCTGCTATTGTTTGTAACTACTTAGATCACAAGCAAAGCCCGAGCCATGATTGGTTTATTGTTTGGCGAAGCTTCCAATAAAGACAAAATAGAATTTGGTTTGACGGGAGGACCGAGAAATAAACTTAAAAAAGTACCTGAAAGTATAAGTGATGGCATGCTTCATTGCAGTGGAATTGTAGATTTCAAAAAAACAACGGCTTCGGTAGTCAACAATTCTTAATTGGATCTCTACCTGCGGATTCCAATTGGAGTCGGGAAATAAAAAAATCTTAACTAATTAAACCAATTATCTAAAATGAATAAAACTTTATTAATCCTGACTATCCTGATTTTTTCTACCAACGCTGCATTCTCTCAAGTTTTCACCAATAAAGAAGTCGGTCAAAAAAACCTATCATACATTGACAGTATAAAAACAGCTGAATATCCCTATGCACTTCCAATTTGGGGAGACAGAGCTACCAAAGCAGGATTTTCCCTGCCTTACTCTGCAGGCATAAGTGTAAATTATCTATGGCAAGAATCCGATATTGTTCTCGAAAATCTCATGGTAGGCTTCAATGGAGGACAAAAATTTGATGTGGACGATATTGTCCGATTCAATACCGCAGTATCAAGAGCAGGAGCTATTTCTGTAAGGCCGGATATTTGGGTATTCCCATTCCTTAACGTCTATGGAATATTGGCACGGACGAGTGCATCGACAGAAGTGGGATATAGTGTTTGGCTTCCGGATTCCTTGAATTTTGATTCTGAAGTATTTTCGGGAGCTTCCAGGGTGGATTTCAATGCAGGCACATTTGGGTTTGGAATGACACCAACCATAGGCGTAGGCGGAGGTTTTATAGCTTTAGACATAAACATAGCTTGGACAGATGTACCACAATTACGGGTGCCTACAAGAACATTTGTTGTTGGACCGAGATTTGGCAAAAACTTCAAACTCAATAAACCTGAAAGCGCAATAGCAGTATGGGTGGGTGGCTTCAGAATCGACATCAATAGGGAACAAAGCGGATCGGTAAACTTTGATGAAGTCCTACCTGTGGACGAACTCCAGCCAAAAGTAGATCTAGGTTTTGAAAAAGTAGAACTTGCACAGGTAAGGGTAGATGAATGGTGGGAAGGACTTAGCCGGGTAGAAAGGCTAAACCCGGTGAATATCGCAAAGTTTACCGCAGCCAATCTCGCCATTGAAAAAGCGAGTACCTTTCTTGTCGCAGTGGACGGTGCGCTGAATAATGGCGAATCCAGTACAATCCAATATACCATGGATAGAAGACCGGCAGATTTGTGGAATTTTATAATTGGATCACAATACCAGTTAAACAAAAGTCTGATGTTTCGTGCCGAAGCTGGCTTTTTGGGTTCTAGAACCCAATTTATGACGGGCATTCAATATAGGTTTGGCCTTTAATACATTCCATTTCTAAGTCAAAACCCCTGAAATTTCAATTTTCAGGGGTTTGTATTTTTAAATCTGGAGGGAATTTTTTTCGACAAACTTTTTCTTGAGATGTATAAAATAATTGCTTTGGAATCTGTATATCTCCAATTTGGATAAAGGACTTAATTCAATTTGCGACAAAATCTCTTTTCTCTCAAAAATCAACCCTTTTTCTTCAAATATTCAATCCACTCCTCGAGTTTGTTTTTCATTGCAATCAACTCGGCCACATTGAGCTCCTCTGCTGAAATATCCGCCAGCAGACTGAAAGGAATATGGGCTGCTTCTGTTTTCATTGCCTTGCCTTTTTCTGTTAGTTGGATGATGACTTTACGTTCATCTTCTTCAGATCGGATTCTTGACACCAAACCCATTGACTCCATTCTTTTCAGAAGCGGTGTTACTGTATTGGTATTCAAAATCAATTTTTGGGCGATATCATTGACAGGCATTCCATCATTTTCCCAAAGTACCAACATCACCAAATATTGGGGATAAGTAACCCCAAGTTTGTCCAAATGGGGCTGGTATTCCCTAATGATCAGTCTTGAAGCTGCATATACGGGGAAACAAATCTGGTTAGCGAGTTTTAACTGGTCCATCTGATTATTGGTTTCTTTTGATCCAAGCTTGCCATGCCCCTGTAGACCACAATGCCATCACAATCAGCACGGGCTGGAAAAACAAACGGATAAACCTAGCCCTGTCAGTATCCAAACCAAAAGCATCAATTCCATTGAGATATTGAGAAATATTGCCCGGAAAAATCAGCACAAAGAATATTGCTGTGACCCAACCAACCTGAATTTTTTTTGAAGAAAGAAAAAGTAAAGTTGCCCCGAGTACTATTTCCACTATACCTGAAAGAATAACCACAAGATCCGGATCCATGGGAACCCAAGGCGGTACCTGCGCCAAAAATTCTGCCCGGTTAAAGGAAAGATGGCTGATTCCTGCAAAAAGCAGAAAACTGCCTAACAGAATCCTGACGATAGTCTGTCCGATGTTGGTTTTGGGCTGAATGGTGGGATTGAAAATTGATTTCATAATTATTGGAAATTATAGATTGAAAATAAAAATCAGGATGCTCTTTCCTTAAGTGCCCCTTTTCTTTTGAAGACCAACTTATATGCAAATTTCAAGAAAACGACAAAGGCTGAAAGGTTTGGCTTTGGATCCATTCCTTTCCCCATCCTTTCCAGCTGTTCGCGATACCACACAGTCTCCATGATGCTCATTTTGTCAATAGGTCCGATTCCGGTTTTTATAGGCTGGATAGATAACTTGGGTGATTGGCCTTCTAAGAGCCTGAGAGGTGCATCCGGCTCTACAGCGATCAACCTTGCCAAACCCACGAAGTCCACATTTCCAGAATGAATGGCTTCAGCCATACCCTCAAAGCTTCTGAATCCGCCTGTCACGACCAAAGGTGTCTTGACAGCTTGTCTTGCTTTGACTGCAAAATCCATGAAATAAGCCTCCCGCATTATTGTGCTTTCTTTTCGTTTTGCTCCCATCATGGCAGGTGCTTCATAGGTTCCTCCTGAGATTTCAATCAGGTCAATGCCTGCTGATTCCAAGGCCTTGATGGTTTCCAAAGATTCTTCATCAGTAAATCCACCACGCTGAAAGTCTGCCGAATTGAGCTTGATCCCTATAGGAAAATCCGTTCCCACGGCATTTCGCATGGCCTGATAAACTCCCAAAACAAACTTTCTGCGTCTTTCGGGATCTCCTCCCCAACTATCTGTGCGTTGGTTATGATGGGGAGAGAGAAACTGACTAACCAGATAACCGTGGGCCCCATGGATCTGAACACCCGAAAAACCGGCTTCCTTTACAATCTTGGCTGCAAATGCAAATCTGTCGATCAGATCCATAATCTCCGCTTCTGTGAGTTCCCTTGGGGTATTGAAAAATGACTGCATGTCCTTCCTAAAAGGTATCGCCGAAGGAGAAACTGTCTCTTTGTTCAGTCCCTTCGGTGCCTGCTTTCCGGGATGGTTCAACTGCACCCAACAATGTGTGCCTTTTGAAGTGGCGTTTTTGGCCCAGGATTTCAATCCTTCCAATCCCGATGCATCTTCGATTACTACATTCCCCGGCTCTCCCAATGCCCTCCTGTCAATCATCACATTGCCTGTCACGCAGAGACCTATCCCTCCTTCTGCCCATTTTCTATAAAGCAGGTCAAGCATCGGTTTTGGTGACCCATCTTTGTTGCCGAGCCCTTCACTCATCGCGGATTTGAAAAGTCTGTTTTTTACGATCACCCCATTTGGGAAGGTAAATGACCGGTTTAATGGATTATCTGACATTATGAGGAGAGGATAAATAAGTGTTGGATTGAATTACTTTAAAATTTTGGTTAAATATTTATCAATTTCCTCAGGTTTGGTGATCGGAGAGAATCTCTTGATTGGTTTGCCGTTTGCATCTAAGAGGAATTTGGTAAAGTTCCATTTGATCCTCGATCCAAATATTCCCCCCAACTCAGCTTTGAGGTATTTGAAGACTGGATGGGCATTTTTCCCATTTACATTGATTTTGGAAAACATGGGAAAACTTACTCCATAATTCAGAAGACATCCTTCGGCAATATCCTTGGAATCTCCCGGTTCCTGATTGCCAAATTGGTTGCAGGGAAAACCAAGGATGACCAAACCTTTGTCTTTATACTTTTGGTTGAGTTTTTCCAAACCCTCATATTGCGGAGTCAGGCCACATTGACTTGCGGTATTTACCACCAAAACAGTCTTTCCCTTGAATTCAGACATGGCTACTTCTTTGCCCTGAAGATTATTGGCAGAAAAATCATAAAACCCGTTTTTCATATTTATTATCATTGATTATTTTATATCGTAAGCGATACAAATGTAGGGAATATTTTCTATCGTGTGCGATATAAAATTGAATTTTAAGTTATTTATGGGGCACAAATAAAAATCTACAGACCCAATACCAAAATTTAAGAATTAGAAAAAAATTATTTTTGCTATTTCATTTAGCATTTTATTTCTTAAATTGCTAATATATATAGCAAAATGGAAAAGCTTATCTACAAATCAAAAGCTCTCCTCCAAACCACATCTTTGGAAACCATTCGGGATAAAGCCGATGAAATTGATTGGGAGAACCGGTTGATAGGAATTTTAGGCGCAAGAGGAACAGGGAAAACCACTTTGGTATTGCAACACCTTAAACTCAAATTTGGTCTATCAGATGAGGCAATATACTGGACCATGGATGATATCTATTTTACGAGCAATACCCTGATAGATACCATCGAACAATTTAGAAATAGAGGCGGAAAATCTATAGTCATTGATGAAGTACATAAATACCCTGATTGGGCTAAGGAGATCAAAAACAGCTATGATTTTTATAAAGACATTCAGCTCATATTTACAGGATCATCTATCATTGACATGATGAAATTAGATGTAGACTTAAGCAGGAGGGCGGTTTTATATCAGTTATCAGGGTTATCTTTTCGGGAATATTTGAATTTCAAAGGCCTTGCCAAATTCCAAAAACTCAAGTTGGCAGATCTAATATCGAACCATATTG
>NZ_CDSBKL010000150.1:0-9356 GCF_977115555.1 Aquiflexum sp. | reverse complement strand
TATTAAAGTTTGAAACAATTTTCTTAAAAGTTTAAGGACTCTTTTGGTTTTAATGGGTAAAAAAGTTGTTTCCCAAAAAAGTATCTCAAAATCAATAAAAACAAAAAACCCGGAAGAATTTCTTTCGAAATCCCGCCGGGTTCGCTTTTTTTAAATTTTGTAATTTCTATTTCAGCTTATTCTCTGTATCAGTGAAATCTCCTTTGATAGTTACTCCTTGACCTTTCGAGACCTTGCCAAAAATACTTAAGCTATTGGCTTCACCAACAAACTCAATTGTAGCTCCTGAATTAAGATTTAAGTCGCCGTATATGACAACAGAACCTGATATCCTAAGCGTGGCATTGCTATTTATTGTCAATTTGTTGTTTTTGTTCCATCGTCCAAAGACAAAAGAACCATTCATCATAAACAATCCCCCACTGTTGATATTGAGGCTACTTTCAATAGCAAGTGAACCACAATAGGTGAGTTCCCCACTTATATTGACATTTTTGAGGGTATTTGCTCCGGAAAATCCAAATACCTCATTTCCATTGACATTGAGGTTCGAATTGCCTGAATAAGGGGAAAGATTGTTACAGTTAATTCCAGGATCAATTGCCAACTCTTCTTTTTCTGCAAGGTTCAAAATCTGCAAACCCTGAGCTCCTGAAGCTACAAAAATATATCCTTTATAAGATTTGATAAAGTTTGAAGAACCATTGATACCCAAAATCCCAATCTCTTCCAAAATGTCATTTTCCACCAATTGAGAAACGGAAATACCTGCTCCCCCATTTGCCATATATACTTTTCCGTCATCATAAGAAACGGCATTGGTCACGATGTCACCATCGGCAACTCCTTCAGGATTCAATGGGATTTCCAATCTTTGCAAAAGTGTACCCAATTCAATAGAGTAAACTCCAACGCCGCGCCTTCCTTCGGATGCCATCAACAACCCAGGCCCCATATCCAAAGTCCGCTTGGATTCTGCTATGTCCTTTTCCAGACTGATTGAAGAAAGAATTTTCAAACTTTGCGGATCCAAAATCTTGATTCCATCTGTTCCGCTTAATGCGCCAAGGACTCCATTTCCATATTTGACAGACCTCAGGTCAGTCATTGGAAATTCAGCCTTCATTGCACCTTTTGAATCAAACAAACCTACCAAACCATTACTGCCACTCGCTACAGCGATATCTTCATCGGTAGTGGTCACATCTACTCCTGCAAAGCCTTCTATATCAAACTTTGAAAAGTCAGAGGTGAATAAACCATTATTTACGCTTACTATGACAAGTTGTGCAGGCGTGGTGATACCGGATTCCTGGTCAATGTCAAAAGCGGCGGCAGCATATAATTTCCCTTGCTTGTAGGTGAGGGAACTGATGTCCGCATTTTTAAAGATTGCCTGACTGGTGATTTTTGGATACAAAGGATCTGAAATGTCAAATATTTCGATAGCACCCAGAAATACCGAACCTTCAGTGTTGTAACTGACGTAAGCGAAGTTTTCTGCAATATCCACATGGGTAGCTTTGAGGGTTTTACCTTCATAGACAGGAGGATCTACCTGAGAAACCAACATCATGGGAATTTTCCCGGCAGGCTCTTCATCTAGGCTAATCCTTCCGTTGATTACATCAGATGAAATGATGCCTACTACTCCTGCACCTTCCAAAGTAAATCTTTGGCTTAGGACTTCAGAATCTGAATTGATCAAAACAGTTGGGTCAGAAATCGGATCATCTCCATCCGGTTGGCAGGAAATCATGCCTACAATCAATAATGATAAAAGAATTAATTTACGCATATTAAGAATAAATAATGATTGACTAGATAATTAAGTTAAAGGCCATGTCCAAATAGTTTTGAAAACATGGTTACTGAAAATTTTTTTCCCCCATATCAAAAGCAGAATTCGAAAATTTTCAATCTCTCTTGATCAGTTTTTTTACCAAAGTTTTTTCCTCATTGTACACATAGACTAGGTATAATCCTGCACTGATATTCTTGATATCAAAAACCAATTTATCATGGTTGAGCAATTTTGGCTGGAGGGGAATCTTGGTCCCATTACTGTCCACAAGGACAACTTCCAGTTTATCTACATCCTTTGTCTGAATAAACAATTCATCTGAAACAGGATTTGGAAAAAGGTGGATATCCCAATCAGGAATAAAATCAACTTTTATGACACTTGTGTAATCATCTTTGCCATTAAAATCGAGCTGTTTTAACCTGTAGTAATTAGGTCCGACCAGGGGATTCGTATCCCAATCAAGGTAATAAACAGGCTTTTCGCTGTTTCCTTCTCCTTTTTTCTCTGAAATTTCAGACCATGATTTACCGTCTTTGGATCGTTGGACGATAAATTTTTCGTTGTCTTTTTCTTGGGCTGTTCCCCATTCCAGCCTTATCCTATTCTCAATCGCTTTTCCTCTAAAATAAAGCCATTGTACAGGCAATATTCTGAAGGAACCTTGAATTTCAGTGTTATAAGATCCTGCCCAGGTATTGATGGTGATGTTATTACTGAAACCATTATCGCCGGAAGCCCACCAAATATGATCAGGACCATGCACCCCCGTTGTATTTACCATCAGGGATTGGGGACTATCGCTGGGAGTCAATCCTGTTCTAGGTATCAAGGAATCATCCCAAAATATACTGTTGTTTACATTTGAACCAGGTCTGATATTGGTGACAGACATTCCAAGACTTTGCTCCAAATCAAAAATGGGAAAATGAACCGGGAAAAAGACAACGGTAGCCACAACCTCTACATCACTATCAATAGGGACTACATTTCCATCAGGATCTTCTCCGTTCCAATAAACCTGGTAAGTACCAGGCGCATCGTATTTTTCAGAAATAATCAGGTCAATACCCTCATCGTAGCTTAGGTTTCCATTCAGATCTATCAATACATCTACTACTGCAGGCAAACTGATGGTCAGGTTGACAGTAGCCTCACCGCCGATATCAGGTGGCAACTTTGGTTCGTAGTCAATGACAAGACTTGCTGTGGGCGGAGTTGTAGATTTCCAAATCGATTGATCCGGATCGCTGATAAACAATGGATATTGGAAATTAGAGGAAGTACCTATTTGGGATTTCCTGTTTTCCTCAAAAGTCAAGTCATTTCTTGGCCCATCTTTGTTGGCAAAAAAACTTGTCCATCCTCCACTTGATCCGGCAAAATTGATGTATTTGACAAAATAATCATCCCCTGCTGCTGAAAATGTATTGTCCACAGGTACATAAAAGCCAAAATTATCATGAAATGAATAGCTATCAGGAGAAGACTTTGTGAGCGTCAAAGTAGACGAATTGGGATCTTGCCGAGAGTTGGCAATACTCCAAAATCTTGAATATACCCGACCGGTATGTTCATCATAGCCCCCTGGGGAATTTGAAGCGACAGTAATGTCCCAATGGTCGATATTAAATCCTCCAGAAATATGGTTGTTTGAAGTATTGGAAATTTCTACCCAAAAAGCCCTTGCCGCACCGGTATTGTTGACAAAAGAATACGCTTGATAACCAGTACCTGTAATTTGAGAAGGCCCATTCAAAGCAGCAGAGGCTGACCCAGGTCTCCCCTGAGCACTTCCACTGCTGTGTGCATTATATTCCTGATAGGAAATTTGAGTTCTAGCCGAACCTGATGTCCCTATTGGAAAAAAATCAGAGGAATTGGCATCATAAAACCACCTTACCCTAATATTACCTGATCCATATCTCCTAAATCCCCAAAAAACGGTTTCCCCTGCTTTGGCATAAACATATAACCTATGGCCTCCATTGTATCCTGAAACATTGGAAGGCAAAAGCATGTAACCTCTGCTGCCATATCCTCCCCCCCCAGAATTACCGGGGTACCACAACATACTTTGCCTGTTACTTTCCGTACCCCAGTTACCTGATCCTTCGCTGAAAGACAAGAAGGAAACAAATAACAAGGTTATCATCAAGGACATTTCTTTGAAACCTTTTGATCCCAAAAAATGGAAAGACCATATTTTAACAAAAATCGAAATCATTCTGAGTTATTCTAAATAGTTTGGGTGACTCTTAAAGCCATAAGGTATTGGTAAACCTTATAAAAAACTTATTGAAATAAATCAACCGCAATCAATAAACCAAATATTAAGTTTACAAAGCAAAAATCTTAATTCGAAATTCATTTTTTAGCAAAAAAAAGGCCCTATTCGCTGAGAACAAGGGCTTTTACTAAAATCTGAAATCTGAAATTTAACCGTTCATACTGATAAGAAACTCGATATTGTCTCTCGTCCCTTTCATCCTCTGCAAGAGGAATTCCATGGCTTCCTGAGAAGTCATGTCAGACATCAGTTTTCTCAAAATCCAGACACGCTGCATTTCTTCCTTATCCATCAACAACTCTTCCCTCCTAGTACCTGATCCGGTGACATCAATGGCAGGATAAATTCTCCTATTGGAAAGTTTTCTATCCAAAGCCAATTCCATATTACCGGTTCCTTTGAATTCTTCAAAAATAACCTCATCCATTTTAGATCCGGTTTCTACCAAAGCTGTAGCTATGATGGTCAAAGAACCACCGTTTTCGACATTTCTGGCGGCACCGAAAAATCTCTTTGGTTTGTGCAAAGCATTGGCATCCACACCTCCTGATAAGATTTTGCCGGAACTTGGCACGACGGTATTGTATGCCCTTGCAAGTCTCGTAATGGAATCCAATAGAATGACCACATCATGACCGCACTCTACCATTCTTTTTGCTTTTTCCAAAACAATGGAAGCAACTTTTACATGCCTCTCAGCTTGTTCATCAAATGTAGAGGAAATGACTTCTGCTTTGACTGATCGGGCCATATCCGTTACTTCTTCAGGTCTTTCGTCGATGAGAAGTATCATCAAATGCACTTCAGGATGGTTTTCTGAAATCGCATTTGCAATTTGTTGCAAAAGCATCGTCTTACCGGTTTTTGGCTGAGCGACGATCATACCCCTCTGTCCTTTACCTATCGGAGCAAACAAATCCAAAACTCTCATAGAGTAATTGTCATGCTTGGTGGTAAGTCTGAGTCTTTCTTCGGGAAAAAGTGGGGTAAGGTATTCGAAAGGAACCCTGTCACGGATTTCTTCAGAAGTTTTCCCATTGACAGTGATAACTTTTAGTAGTGCGAAATATTTTTCACCTTCCTTTGGAGGCCTGATAGATCCTTTGATATGATCACCGGTTTTGAGACCAAAAAGTTTGATTTGGGAAGGGGAAACGTATATATCATCGGGAGAAGCAAGGTAGTTATAATCCAATGACCTTAGGAAGCCGTAGCTTTCAGGCATGATTTCCAATACCCCTTCATTTTCAATTATCCCTTCAAATTCCTTGACACTGACATAAGGTTTTCTTTTGGTTTGGAATACCTCTGCAGAAGGAATATGGGCCTCTTCAATATCTCTAAAATTTTTTCTTTTTGGGATTTCTACCTCTACTTCAAAGGCTGCGGAAGGTTTTTCACTCGCAATATTGAACGGAATTGGCTCAGGACCATCTACAACTTTCCTTCTAGGCCTGATAAATTTTGGCTTCTCATCCTCTGCAGTAAAAACAGGCAGCGGTAATTTGGGCTTTTCGGGTTCAATAGCCACAGCTTTTTCGGGTTTAACCGGCTCAGGTTTCTTAAAAAGCTTCTCTTCCATTCTTTTTGCAGGTCTTTCTTCCACTCTTTTGGAAGGTCGATCTTCATTTCTTGGAGAAAGTTTCGGTTCGGTTTTTTTGGCGGCTTTATCTTCTGTTTCTACCGGCGCTTCTTCTTTGGGGATTGCGGTGACATTTTCCCTTCTGAATTTAGATTTATTTTCCTGTGGTGTCGCTTGGGGTGATTCAGGAGATTCAATTAATTCAGATTTGGGCTTGTGTTCGATATCTGGTTCTGCAACTGTAGGCCTTTTTTTAGGAAGTGCCTTTTCATCTGTGATGGCTTGTAAATCTAGAATAGCGTAGACAAGTTCATCTTTTTTAAGCGCTTTAAAGTTCTTTACGCCCAATTCTTCAGCAATTTCCTTCAATTCAGAAAGAAGCCTGATTTTTAATTCTTCTATGTTATACATAAAAAGCTTACGGAGTAATTAATAAGATGTGTAAATGTGTGATGATGTATTTTGAGTATTTCTGAACTAAATGAAAAAGGGATTCAGAATAAGTAAAATCCAAAGGGGGAAGGACTTTGCGATACTATGATGATGCAATATTAAGGTTTCAATAATTAAATAACAAATATTTCATAAGAGATGGTGATTTATTTTAAGACATCATTTGCCTAAGGACCTTTACGGATTTCCAATCGTAAGCCAAATCAAGGTGATTCCCATAGAAAAGAAGGAAATGATCCAACATATTCCGCCTGATTTTGGAAGGGGAGGTATCATTACAAAGAAATGATTGAGCAATCACAGATTTAAGATAGTCCTTTTCTTCTTCCATCACATCCTGACCTTGCGGATATTGCTTCAATTCCATAAAAAATGATTCTGAATCTTCAGGTGCGAAACCCAGGTATTTGGAGCTTTCCCACAAAAAAACCAAAGGAAAATGTACCAAAGGAGTTTCTTTTTCATCCAATAACCTGATTGTTGATTCGAGAAAATCGAAGAATTCTTCATTTTGAAATCCTTCAAAAACCGATTTTCCCATGACTTCTGCCATAAACATGGCGATGCCTGACCGGAGAAAATCAAATGGAATCAATTGAAAAGGTATAATCAGTTTAGCTTCTGAAATCCGGTTGAGGTTAATACCCTCTTTATCATAAATCACCAGATCCAAAAGCGTAAGGGGCTGATAAAAGGCCATTTTGCTTTTGTTTGTTTTTGATCTTGCACCATTGATGATGTAGGATTTCAAACCAAACTCCCTCGTGAAAATCCTTACAATAATAGAGGTCTCGCTATATTTGAGATAGGACAATACGATACCTTTTGATTTCTTAAGTCTCACAAAATATTAATTTTAGCGGCTACACCTCTCTACTCAAATTAGGTAATAAAACATCCATAAAATCAAAAGGAAGTAAATATTCAAACGGTTTTGTTGTCCATAATATGAAATCAATTGGTCCGTGAACGTCAGAAACAGAACCTGCGCTGACCAAATTTCTCTACCTTATCATCATAATTTTTCGAAAAAACATGTTCTACATCTAGCCTCATATGATTCTTTTTCACCCAGCACAACCTTCTCTTTTGCCTCACCCAATCTGTAGGAATAGGATGCCAAATCGCCACATTTCATACAGATTGCATGGACTTTTGTTACATACTCAGCTATTGCCAATAATTGTGGCATTGGCTCAAAAGGATTGCCTTCGAAATCCATATCTAGACCAGCGAGGATTACACGTTTGCCTGAATTAGCCAATACAATAGCCACATGCACAATCCTATTATCAAAAAACTGTACCTCATCTATCCCAACGACATCGCAATCTCCCGCAAGCAGGATGATATCGTCCGCAAAACTGACAGGTGTGGACCTGATTGCATTGTCATTGTGTGAAACGACATCACTGTCATGATATCGTTTGTCGATAGATGGTTTAAAAATCTCAACTTTTTGCTTGGCAATAAAGGCCCTGTTGAGCCTCCTGATCAGTTCTTCCGTTTTTCCCGAAAACATAGATCCACAAATGACCTCAATGTGTCCTTTCCTTTCAGGGTTTCTGGATTTGCCAATAGAACTTTCTATAAACATGGGCTGCTATTCACTATAGAGCATATGGGGAAACTTGTTTTCTTCTGCAACGCGGACTAGGATTTCTCCATTTGTCAATTTTGCTTGGCAAGATAACCTTTCATGACTTGTTAACCTTCCTATTCCTTTGAAAAATTCTTCTCTTTCAGTGATTGGGGAAAGGTTAGACATGCCTTCCAAGACTATGATTTTACAGGTAGTACATCTTCCTTTTTTTCCGCAGGCATGCATCCAATCAATGTGGTTTTGATGGATTAAATCAATAACTTTACACTCCTCAAGAGTCGAAACGATCTCTTTATGGAATAAATTTTGGATAATAATTTTCAGCATGCTTTGTGCTTAATTCATAAAAAATTCAATCATTAAATATGTTTGCGAAGTTAAACAGCAATTACGTAGAAAACTACGCCAAGGAATTCAGTAAAAAAGTATGTGACGGATATTTCCCGACCAAAAAGTACATGACCGGGCAGGAAATCATCACACTTACACCTAGTGTCCAGGTCAACTTTTTCATAATCAAAACACTGTTTGAGGCATGGCAGTTGGAATTGGAAAAACTAAAAAGCAATCCCTTTTTTGATTATAGAGACAAAGCTGTCCATGAAGCCTTGAGGGAATTCATGAATGTACTTTCGAGGACCATCAAAGTTGAGCGGGTTCATTTTGAACCACTCCTTGAGAAAGCTGTCATCGATTCCATATTCTTGGCGGTAAGCCCTTTGGATTTTTTCATAGAGGAATTCAGAAAACAAAATGCCAAAGAAATCAACCAATACCTGAAGGAAAATAAGAAATACATCAAATGGCATACCCATCTGATCACTAGCCTGATTGACAAAGCAGGATTATCCCACACCCATGAAGCCTATCAGGAAGCATTGAAAACCAACTTTCTAAATCAAAAAGAAAAATTGGAGTCATACAAAATCCTTCTGAATAGCATGGGACAGGTTTATTTCCTTGATTTTGACCAAATCGAGGAAACAGATTTCGTCACAGCTAAAGTGATTTCAAAAACCGAACCTGTTCCACTGGCAAAAGGTAATGACAATTCTTTCTTTGATACATTGGGAGAAAGCAAAGAATCCGAATTTGATTTCAAGGAAGATTCAGGTCCGGTCAAGGAACACGAAGAAAACTACTTATCTCAAGAAGATCTTGTACTTGAAAATGTCCCGGCAGAAAAACTCTTCAAAACTATCAGGCCAGATCAGGGAATAGACCCTGCCAAAATCTGGACAAGATTCGAATCAGAACAATATTCCATCATGAAAGGCAGCATCAAGGATCTTTCTGAAAGTGTTGGACTAAACCAGCGGTTTATGTTTACCAAAGACCTTTTTGACGGCAACCCTGACCTTCTGAAACATGCCTTAAAATCAATTGATGAATGCGGGAGTTTTGTGGAAGCAATCCACTTGTTGAATGAAAGATATGTGGGAGAATTAGGTTGGAACAAAGACTCTGAGGTGGTTGATGAATTTCTCCAATTGGTATTTAGAAAATTTGATGTCAGGGGCTGACAGAGGGTATTTGCTGAAAAATATAAGTTGGAATCTCCAAACTACCGTTAATTTACACGAGCTTTCCCATCTTTCCCCAGTGTCTATACTAGATTAATTAA
>NZ_CDSBKL010000149.1:0-9472 GCF_977115555.1 Aquiflexum sp. | reverse complement strand
GGGAAAACCAATTCCGTCATGACCATTTCGCCATCATTGATAAAAATCTCAAGAGAAGAACGGTCGACAAAAATTCTTAGTGATTTTACCTCCAGACCATTGAGAGGAGCAGTATGTACTTTTATAAAACTAGGTTCGAAATCAACCAAACCTGAAGCTGTCCTGTCAAAAACCACACTGTCACCTGATTTTTTGAAAATGACTTTTTCTCCTTTTTCGTTTGAAAGTTCAATCTCAAAATTACTTCCGAGAGTAGGTGTCAATTCTAATTCCACCAATTCCTCTTCCAATACAATGGATTCCCCTGAGATTTCATGTGTGGATTTTCTTAAGGCTTGTAATGCTGAAACAGGCCTAGAAGCTACTTCATAGCCGTCTCCGATTTTGACCAATTCAAGACTTCTAGGTAATGTCATCGCCGATCGCCAAGGGTGGGTTGGTACGACTTGGGCATAATCCCAATTGCTCATCCAACCAATAAAAAGCCTTCTGGCGTCTTGCTCTGGCACATTGGACCAAGTGACCCCGGCGTAATTGTCTGTACCATAGTCCAACCATTTGACATCATCATGTTCTGCTATGAAGTTTTTTCCATCAAAATCACCTACAAAATACTGGGTAGCTGATCCACCATTTGGTCCTCCGGGATTGATGCTGACAAACAAAATCCATTTTTGGGTATCGTCTTCTGCTTTCAATTGGAACAAATCAGGGCACTCCCAAACTCCTCCATAAGCCGCCCAATCCGGATTGAAAGAACTTTCCAATTTCCAGTCCAACAGGTTTGGAGAAGAATAAAAACTGATCCTGTCCAAAACTGCCAAGGCCATGACCCATTTTCCTGAACCGTCTTCTCCTTTTATCCAAGACACTTTTGGATCTCTGAAGTCTTTGATACCCGGATTTTTCAAGACAGGATTGTTGGAGTATTTTGTCCAGGTTCTGCCTTTATCCGTGCTGTAAGCTATCCCTTGAGTCTGGAAATCCAATCTTTTCTCCTTTTCACCAACAGGATCATGGTAAGTATAGATGGCTACCATGGCAGGGTTTTCTTTGGTTCCCAAACCACTTGTGTTTTCGTGGTCAATGACAGCCGAACCAGAGAAAATATATCCCAAAGAATCGGGTTCGATGGCTACAGGAAGGTGCTCCCAATGAACCAAATCAGTGGAAATCGCATGTCCCCAATGCATCGGCCCCCATATGGTACTGTCTGGATAATATTGGTAAAACAGATGGTATTCCCCATCGAGATACACCATGCCATTTGGATCATTCATCCAATTGGCGGCAGGTGTGAAGTGGAATTGAGGCCGGTGAGGTTCGTTGTTCCCCCTTTCGGACTCTTGAATTTCTAACCCTTTTGGACCACAAGAAAAAATCATAAATAGGAATAGGGTTGATCTGAGAATATTTTTAGTCATCATGGTTTCGTAAGCAGGGAAGTCAAATGATGTTTTTTTGAACTGAAATTGAATTCAATCTAATAACAAAATGTGGAGTTTGAATAAAAAATTTCAAAATGCCTTGTGTTAAATACAAGGAGAATTTATTCAGGTAAGTCTGTGAAGAAACTGTTCACATAAGTTTTTTGTCCCTCTTGAAAAAGGTTTATCACATTGAAATTGAACATTATTCCCTTAGGGCATTTAAGAAGTTTCATATAATTTAAAAGCCTTGCCTCATCAATGTTGGGTATTTTTTCAACTGCTTTTAGCTCGACTGTTATGATATTTTCTATAAAAAAATCACACCTAAAATCAGTCCTTATTTCTAAACCTTTGTAATTAACAGGAACTGACATTTCAGAAATAAATTGAATTCCTCTCAATTCAAGCTCATGCGCCAAGCATTTGTGGTAAACACTTTCCAAGAGACCTGGCCCCAAATGTTTATGAACCTCAATTGCCGCCCCGTTGATTTTGTAAGTGAGGTTGTTAAGGTAAGTCTTTGTTATTATCATGAGAGAAGGACTGCTTATTGTGTATTCAAAAACTACAAAAAATGACTTCAATAAAAAAGAAAATAGTTTTAAATTTTATTGTTCAAAGGTTAATTTGATATTATTAAACGAACCCCAAAGAGACAAAAGAATACAAAAGATTGATCCCTGCTTTGTATTCTTTGTTCCTTTGTGTTAGTAATCCAAATAACATAAACAAGAAGGATTCTTTTTGCTTCTCATTGAATTGAATAATACTGATAGGATTTTTTGATTCGGTATTGTCAATTTTCTTAGAATAATTAAATGAACCACAAAGAGACAAAAAAATACAAAGGACCTGATTCAACTTTGTATTCTTTGTTCCTTTGTGGTTAGTAATCCAAAAATTAAGGTAGTTCAAATTATTTTAAAGCTTCTTCACCCCCTTAATTTCCTCTTTACTTGCTTCCTTGATGCTGATGGCGTAGCCACCGCCGGGAGCGCTCAGTTGGGACAATTTTGATTTGGAAGTAACGGCCACTTTTCTGATGTTGTAGGCTTGGGGATTGTTTCGGTAGTGGGCGTCTTTTGCATCTGAATATATGGTCGCAATGTAGGTTTTGCCTGCATCCAAGAAGTCAAAATTGATGTTGGAAACCCTCTCACTCGTTCCGTTCACGTTTCCGACAAACCAGTTCGAAGCCCCTTTTTCTTTCCTTGCAATCGTAAGGTAATATCCAGGTTCTGCTTCTAAGTACCTGCTTTCATCCCAATCCAAAGCCACATCTTTGATAAACTGAAATGCATCAGGAAATCGGTCGTAGTTTTCAGGCAAATCTGCAGCCATCTGAAGTGGGCTGTACATGGTCACATAGAGCGCAAGTTGGTTGGCTAAAGTACTGTTGACCCAAGAGTTATTCTGTGGATTGATCTTGCTGATATCCATTTCAAAAATACCCGGAGTATAGTCCATCGGCCCTCCGATCAATCGGGTAAATGGAAGGACGGTGACGTGGTTTGGTTTTGAACCACCAAACGCCTGGTATTCTGTTCCCCTTGCGGATTCATTTCCGATCAGGTTGGGGTAGGTTCGGCCGATTCCTGTAGGACGAACAGCCTCATGGGCGTTGACCATGATTTTGAATTCCGCCGCTTTTTCCAAAGCATATTGGTAGTGGTTGACAATCCACTGACTGTAATGGTTTTCTCCTCGGGGAAGGATGAAACCTACGTATCCACTCTTCACCGCATTGTATCCATTGTCTTTCATGAATTTGTAAGCCTCATCCATGAATCTTTCGTAGTTCCGGACCGAAGAAGAAGTCTCATGGTGCATGACCATTTCTACGCCTTTGCTCTTGGCATAATCTCTGATCCCGACCAAATCAAAATCAGGATATGGGGTAAGGAAATCAAATACAAAATCTTTGGAATTGCCAAACCAATCTTCCCATCCCACATTCCATCCTTCCACCAAAACCCCATCAAAACCATGTTTGGCTGCGAAATCAATATATTTTTTGACATTGGCAGTCGTCGCACCATGCTTGCCGTTTGGCTTCGCTTTGGAGAAATCAGTTTCTCCGATTCTCACGGCAGGGAATTCATCTGTATATGCCCAAGAACTTTTTCCGGTGATCATTTCCCACCAAACACCAACATATTTCATGGGTTTGATCCATGAAGTGTCTTCGATTTTGGAAGGTTCGTTGAGGTTGTAGGTCATCCTTGATGCTAGGATTTTTCTTGCATCGTCGCTTACGATGATGGTCCTCCATGGCGATTGACTTGGGGTTTGCAAATAGCCTTTGTCCCCCAATACATCGGGTGTCAGCCAGGATTCGAAAACCATATTTTTATCATCCAGGTTGAGGTGCATGGTGGAGTAATCGATCAAGGCAGCCTCATGGAGATTGATATAGAGACCATCCTCGGTTTTCATCATCAATGATGTCTGTATTCCGGTTGGTGAAAATGGCTTTTGAGCTAAATTGGCAGTAACGGCACTTGCCATCAATGGTCGGATTTCGGAAAGCTTCGATTCCGTATAATCGTACTCCTGCGTATCATAATCTCCCGCAATCCAAAATGCCGTATGGTCTCCTGCCATTGCAAACTGGGTTTTTTCTTCCTTGATCACGAAATGTGCAAGATTGGGCTGGGTAGGGAATTCATATCGGAAGCCCAGGCCATCATCAAAAAGGCGGAACCTGATGACCAAAGTCCTGCTTGTTTCTGGCTGTGTTAGGGTTACAGCCAACTCATTGTAATGGTTACGGATCTCTTTTTCCTCTCCCCAGACCGGAGTCCATGTTTCATTTTTGGAGTCAAGTTTGGAATCTTTCAGGCTGAATCCATCTGTAAGCGAAGGCTTGTTTTTGAGCTCCAAACCCAATTTGCTCGGCTTTATGACATCTTTTCCCTTGAATGTCAATTCATAAGTGGGTTGGCCTTCCTTCAGGTCGAAGGTAAGTTTCAGGTTTCCGTCCGGAGATTGGAGGGACTGGGCAAAAAGGAATACAGTCCAAAAACTGAGGAGCAGCGATAAGAAGATTGATTTTCTCATAGGATTAATTTCATTGATTGGTCATAAGGTAGGTATGAATGGTCACCTAAATTAGGGCATGTTTTTATTTGAACCTAAAATATTTAAAAACTTCAGTGATCCAAAAAACCAGTGAAGTGATGCCTGCCCAGAATAGGAATTCCCATAAAGTGAGGCTGGTAAATTTGAATAAATCGGACAAAGCCGGTATTTCAATGATTCCTATCAGCAGAAGGACCGAAACCAAGAGTGCATAATTTACCCATTTGTTGCTGAAAAGCCCGATTTTGAAAGTAGATCCTTCAAGACTCCGCATGTTTAAAACATTGAAAAGCTGACTGAAAGCCATCGTGATAAATACAATGGTTCTAGCCTTTTCAAGGCTTTCGGGAATGTAGTAGAGATAGGCTGTCAACGAAATCCCTGTCATGAGAATGGTATTGATAATTAAGAACGGGAAAACTGTTTTGTTCAGGATATTCTCGTCGGGATCAATTGGAGGGGATTCCAACTCATTCCCAATTCCTTTTTCTGCAGCCAAAGCCTTGTCGCAAAACCCGTCTGTTACCAGATTGATCCATAGGATTTGTGTGGCTGTCAGGGGCATTGGCAGTCCGAAAGAAACTGCCAAAATCAAAATCAATATCTCTGCAAAATTGGTGGAGACCAAAAAAAAGGCAGTCCTTCTTGCATTGTTGAAGACTATTCGTCCCTGTTTGATTGCTTTTACTATGGTGGCAAAATTATCGTCAGCCAACACCATGAGTGAGGCATCTTTGGCCACATCAGTACCCAATATTCCCATGGATATCCCAATGTTGGCCTGTTTTAAAGCAGGAGCATCATTTACCCCGTCTCCAGTCATGGCGATAAGTTCACCTTGGTTTTGAAGTGACTTCGCAATCTTGAGTTTCATGACAGGAGTGAGTCTGCAAAATATATCTGATTCCTGGACAGCGTGGTCAAATGCTTCTGCAGACATTTTTGCCAAGTCGGAGTCAGTGTAGACTTTTTCTCGACCCTCCTTCACAATGCCAACAGATTTGCCTATCGCCAAAGCTGTATCAGCATGGTCTCCTGTGGCCATGATTACCCTGATTCCTGCAGCATGACAGGATTTGACAGCTTCAGATACTCCAGGCCTCGGAGGGTCCGTGATTCCTGCAAGTCCTATGAATTCAAGGTTTTGATTAGATTTGGAATCACTCCCTTCCTCTTTCCTTGCCAAAGCAAGGACCCGCAGACTGTCCTTTGACCATGAAGTTATTTTTTCATTGATCAGGGCTGATTCTGCACTGTCAAAAACTTTTGATTTTCCGTCAATGACCCGGATAGAGGTGCATCTTTCCAAAATGGATTCTGGTGCTCCGATATAAAACCTTATTTTTTTTCCTTCTTTTTCTACTAAAGTCGAACGGAATTTCATGTCGGAGTCAAAGGCAACATCCTCAATGATCGGATGGTCTTTGGATTTTCCTACCTTGTTTCCCAAAACCAAAAATGCTGCTTCTGTTGGGTCTCCAGTTACGACCAACATGCCTTTTTCATTTTCCTGAATTGCCGAATTGTGGCAGTGGGCTGCTATTTCGAGCAAAAGTTGGATGGCTTCAATATCCTTCTCTGCTCCGGACAATTCCCCTTCACTTTCCCAACCTTCACCGTATACGTCCACATCTTCTGCGTTGGGTACCCATACTTTTTTGATGGTCATGGTGTTTTGGGTGAGTGTTCCGGTTTTGTCTGTAATGATGGTGCTTACGGACCCTAGGCTTTCGGTTGCGGTGATTTCGCGGATGATTGCATTGTTCTTGGACATTCGGTAAGAACCAACAGCCATCACAATGGACAAAACCGCAGGTAGTCCTTCTGGAATTGCTGACACAAGGGCAGCAATGGAAATCAGCAAAATTTCATTGATTTCAAAATCATTAAAAAAATATGCAACCACAAATAGGACGACCGCACTCGCTATGGCAATAAAAGCCATCTGCCTTGCGAGTTTATCGGTTTTGTTCTGAAAATTCGTCTTTTTGGGTTCTATCTGCTGAATAGAAGTAGCGATTTCGCCAATTTGGGTCTTTAAACCTGTACCGGTTACCACTGCTTTGATCGACCCTCCAGCCAAAAAGGTCCCTTTCCAAACCATATTTGATTTTTCAGCAAGGGGGATTTCAATAGGGAGAGGATCTTCGGTTTTGGATACAGGAACAGATTCTCCGGTCAGTGAAGCTTCCGAGGTTCTCGCGTTTTTGGCATAAATCACCCTCGCATCTGCAGGGATATTATCCCCTTCAACCAAGTCAATGATGTCTCCCGGTACCAATTCCCGGGAATTGACAGTTTGCAATTCACCATTTCGGATCACTTTGCATTGGGGGACGAGCAGGTTTTTTAAGGCAACGAGAGCGCCTTCAGCTTTGTATTCCTGTACAAATCCAATAATGGCATTGATGATAATGATAGCAATAATGACGTAAACATCGATATAATGCTTTGTAAAAAATGAAATCAAAGCAGCTGCCAAAAGAATGTAAACCATCAGGTTATTGAATTGCTTCAATACGATTTTCCAAATTGGTTTTTTTTCCGCATCAGGGATTTCATTGAGGCCGAATTGTGCTAATCTTTGTTTTGACTCCTGATCCGAAATCCCCTCCTCATCGCTCCCTAACTGATGCAGGAGTTTTTGAACTTCAATACTATGGGGATTTTCGGGAAATGAGATCATTTGTGGATGGCTGTCTTCACCATGATAAATTCACTGATATTTTCTTGATCCAATATTCCCAGAAAATGCCCGTCTTCTATCACAAATGCTACTTTCTTGTTTTCTGAAAGCATTCTCTTCCAAGCTTCATCGAGATCGTCTTCGGTTTCAATTTTTAGCGGATTCAAGTCTGCAACTTTTTCAATCAGTGAATTTTCACCTCCTTCTTGCAATCCCTTGATGATTTCATTTCTGCTCAAAGTGCCTATTGCTACATCGTCTTTGACCACCACAAAATGAGTTGCCTGTGAATTGAGTAACTTTTCAACCGCCTTAGAAAGCGGTGCGTCAAATCCAAGAATCTGAAACTTCATCATGAGGGCATCTTTTACCTTGAACCCTTTGAGCAGACTTTCCTGTTGGGTGTGACTGACTTCAGCAGCTGCACCAAGGAAAATAAATACGCCGATCAGAACCAAGATCGGGTTATTGAACAAGCCAAAGAAAATAAAGAATATAGCCAAAAACTGACCGATGCTTCCAGCGATTTTGGTCGCTCTCGCCCTTGGCATACGTATCGCCAAAAATGCCCTCAAAATCCTGCCCCCATCCATTGGAAATGCAGGTATGAGGTTGAAGAGTGCCAAAACCAAATTGGCCGAGGCAAGATACAGCACAATGGTATTCGGTCCGATTTTGATACTTTCAAGTTGCTCTAAGTGGGTTATGTCAAACCCGGTAAAGTTTAGCACAAGAGACAAAATCAAGAATATTCCGATATTGACCAAAGGACCTGCGATGGCAACCCAAAGTTCCTGCTTCGGATCTTCGGGTAATTTTTCCAGCCTGGCAACACCACCGATAGGATACAAGACGATGTCCTTGGTCTGGATTCCATATTTCTGGGCGGCCAAGGCATGCCCAAATTCATGAAAAACAACACAGGCAAAAAGAGCCAAAACAAAGATGATAATCCACAGAATGTCCATTCCTGGCATTCCCTGACGTGAATTAGAGATGATAATCCAAAGTAGCAAAAGTGAAAAAGTCCAATGGATATAAACCTTTACATTTTTGTAACTTCCCAAAGACAAGGATAATTTCATAAGAATCAAGTTAAGTGGATGGCTGATCCCGAATTTAAGCCATTTTATCGGTGTACCCTACAAAGAAAATAGTCAGAAATCTCAAAAACGCTGATATTCGTCAGGAATAAAAATGATTCTCTTTTTGTAAAAGAGTTGTGAATTCCCCTGTGTTTTGGAGAGAAATCCAAAGTCTGTTTGGTGATAAGTATTATGGAGATATAATTCCAAATAATGTTTGGGAAAGACTGGTTTTTTGACCTTTCGACTTTTTTATTTTTCTTATATTCGCATTCGATTATTAAGAATAAATTTATTCCATTAAGCACTTGAAACTCCGATGACTTTCGGTTGTTTTTAGGTTATTCTAACCCATTTAAAATGTCATTTACTCAAGAGATTTATAAACCCAAAAACCATATCCGCATAGTCACAGCAGCTTCCCTATTTGACGGGCATGATGCTGCAATCAACATCATGAGAAGGATAATCCAGGCTACAGGTTGTGAGGTCATCCATCTCGGACATAACAGGTCTGTTCAGGAAATCGTAGATTGTGCCATTCAAGAGGATGTTCAGGCAATAGCGATCACTTCTTACCAAGGCGGTCATGTGGAATTTTTCAAGTATATGTTTGACTTGCTCAAAGAACAGGGAGCAGGTCATATCAAAATTTTTGGTGGTGGGGGAGGTACGATTTTGCCCGAGGAGATCAAAGAACTTCATGAATACGGAATAACCAGAATCTATTCCCCCGATGATGGACGTGCGATGGGTCTGCAAGGAATGATCAATGACCTTGTCAGCACTTCTGATTTCCCGGTTGGGGATGATTTCCAAAACATCAAATTGGACAAATCCAACCAATCAAGCATCGCGCGGATTATTTCTGCTGCGGAGAATTTTCCGGAGAAAAGTAAATCCGTATTGGAGGAAATCAGAAAATCTGCAAATAAAAGTAAAGCTCCGGTTTTGGGAATCACAGGAACAGGCGGAGCGGGAAAATCTTCATTGGTGGATGAATTGGTCAGGAGGTTTCTGATTGATTTCAACAATAAAAACATCGCCATCATCTCTGTGGATCCTTCCAAAAGGAAAACCGGAGGAGCGCTTTTGGGAGACAGAATCAGAATGAATGCCATCCACCATCCGCGTGTTTATATGCGGTCATTGGCCACGAGGCAATCTAATCTTGCCCTATCCAAATATGT
>NZ_CDSBKL010000148.1:0-9496 GCF_977115555.1 Aquiflexum sp. | reverse complement strand
AATGCTGGCTTTGACTTTCAGCAGTGTGCGGGACACCCACGAACTTCAGAAGTGATAAGTGAAACCTAGCTGGTTTTTAAAACCTCCTTGCCTAGGTTAGTGTCTTCACTAACCTTCACCAAAGCTGTGGTTAGTTAAATTGCTCAGGTTACTCCACTAACCTTTTTATTCTTTAACCAAAAATCAAGTGAGTGAAGACTCTCACTTTGAATCCATTAAATCTAAAAACCAATAAATCAAAACAAAATGAAAAAGACCTTCCTTAGTTTTCTTATGCTAGTAATCGGAATGCAGATTTCAGTCGCTCAAAACACAGCCGCAGAGCAGGAAATCATTGACCTTTCTAAAGAAAAATGGCAATGGATGTCGGACAAAGAGGCGGATAAACTTGCGGAGTTGTTCGATGATAAATCTGTTTTCGTCCACATGGGAGGTGCTTGGGGAAAAGAAAGAGAAGTCAATATCATCCGGAGTGGAGGCATACACTATAAAAAGGCAGACATCCATGAAGTCTCAGTGGAAATCATTGACAACACCGCCATCTTACTCAACCGAATTACACTCTTGGCTGTGGTGGGTGGAAACGAAGTCACCAATCCATTTATGGTGACTGAAGTCTATATCAAAAAGGATGGGGCATGGAAATTGGGTTCGCTTTCATTTACCAAATTGATGACTCCGGGGCAATAATTTTGAAAATTGAACCAAATGGTGAGGCTATTATTCCTGAGTATTTTCTTTCTGATGTCTCTTGGCTGTTCCTGTCAAGCTAAAAAACCTTAATCGCTTGAGAGTACTAAGGTTAATCTTACCGATAATCAAAAAGGGCTGGTTACAGAAAAAAGGAAGGGGTAAATTGAGAATATTGCAATAATTGACAAAGGTTATCCTTACCGATCTGTTTAACGAATCTTTAAATGACTAAAATAAATACAAGACTCAACAGACGTTCATTTCTCAAAGTCTCTGCCTTGGCAGGGGGAGGAATGATTTTGAGTTTTAACTGGCTTGCAGGATGTAAACCCAAATCAGCCGAAGTATTGGGCTTGCCTAAAGAGTGGGTTAGGCTAAACGGCTATATTAAAATCGGTGAAAATGGTTTGGTTACGCTCATGTCGCCAAATCCCGAGGGTGGTCAAAATGTAAAAACATCCATGCCGATGATTGTGGCGGAGGAGTTGGATGCAGATTGGACCAAAGTGCTGGTCGAACAGGCGCCTTTGGATACCGATAATTTTACCCGTCAGTTTATAGGGGGAAGTCAGGCCATCAGGATGGGTTGGACTGCCTTGCGGACTGCAGGTGCCACTGCACGCCAACTTTTGATCCATGCTGCTGCCCAAACCTGGAATGTTCCGGCCAATGAAATCAGTACCGAACCGGGTTTCCTGATCCACAAAGACAGCGGAAAAAGAGCCCATTTTGGCGAAATGGCATCTTTGGCAGGTACCCTTCCTGTTCCTGAAGAAGTGAAGCTCAAGGAAATTTCGGATTTCAAAATCATTGGCAAATCCCATAAAAATGTGGAGGCCAAAAACATTGTGACCGGAAAACCCATGTTTGGGATCGATTATACCAAACCCGGTACCCTCATCGCGATGATTGTGCATCCACCGGCTCATGGGATGAGGCTGAAATCCTTTGAGGATTCTAAGGTCCGCAACATGCCCGGAATACAGGATATTTTTCAGGTCAAATCCCATCAAGACGATTACGAGCGTACCTTTTTTGACACCGCAAGCTTCACTGATGTGGTGGCTATTGTCGGAAATTCGACTTGGGAAGTAATGAATGCCAAAAAAGCACTGAGAGTGGAGTGGGAGCCTTTTCCTACTTATGAAGAAAAAAGGGATTGGAACGGGCGAAAAGAATCCCGAACCATACCCGGAGGTTTGGAAAGTACAGAAGGCCATCTTCAGAAAATGGCTGAGGCAACCAAAAAAGCCAAGACTGTCCGAAAAGACGGAAATCCTGAAGCTGCCTTCCAGTCTGCGGCAAAGGTTATAGAGCGAACATATAATGGTCCTTTTCTCGCCCATAACTGCATGGAACCTATGAATTTCTTTGCCCATGTGCTGGGAGACAAAGTCGATTGTGCAGGACCGCTTCAAAAACCTGAACTTACCGAAAAGGCACTTTCCTCCAGATTGGGGATACCAGTTGAAAATATCCAAATCGAAATGACGAGGTTGGGTGGTGGATATGGCCGTCGGTCATATGCGCATTGGCTGATCGAAGCTGCAGTGATTTCACAGAAAGTGAATGCTCCGGTGAAGTTGATTTATTCACGGGAAGATGACATGACAGGAGGTATATACCGCCCTTCCTATCAGGCGACTTATCGTGCAGCTTTGGACAAAGACAATAACCTGGTCGGATTTCATATCAATGCAGGGGGAATGGTCGAAAGTCCCTTGTATCCAAACCGCTTCCCGGCAGGAGCGGTCGAAAATTATTGGGTGGAAGAATGGACGGTACCTTCCAACATTACGGTGGGTTCTTTCCGTGCGCCAAGATCCAATTTTATTGCAGCGGCAGAGCAATCCTTTTTGGATGAAGTCGCAGAAATGGCAGGCAAGGATCCGATTGAATTCCGTTTGGAGCTTCTGAAAAAAGCAAAAGAAAACCCGGTTGGAAAAGACAATGAATATGATGCTGACCGCTATGCCGGAGTGTTGGAATTGGTCAAAAGCAAATCAAACTGGGGAACAGCTATTCCGGGGTTATCAAGAGGGGTTTCTGCTTATTTCTGCCACAACAGCTACGCTGCACAAGTGCTTGATCTGAAAATCGAAAATGGACAGGTATTGGTAGAAAAAGTATATAGCGCATTGGATTGTGGACTATTGATCAATCCCGATGCGGCAAAGAACCTCTGCGAAGGCTCTGTGGTGGATGGGATAGGAACTGCGATGTTTGGAGAGTTGAAATTCAATCAGGGAGTTCCCGATAAGAGCAATTACGACCGGTACAGGATGATCCGGATGGTAGAAGCTCCCAAAGCCATTGAAACCAATTTTGTGCAAAGTCAAGTCGATCCTACGGGTTTGGGCGAACCTGGATATCCTCCGGTTTTTGCCGCTTTGGCAAATGCACTTTATAAAGCCACAGGAAAGCGGTTTTATTCACAGCCATTTATCAATCAAATGAATACTTGATAAAATGATTTTGATAAAATATCCTCCAATATTCAATGGCATAAAAATCAAAATTGAAATTAATCGTCAGTGGAATTCAAACCAATTGATTGATTCCAAGAACAATATGTTTGATTTCCGTAAGTTCTCAACCCTAATAAATTCTTATCTTTAGACTTAAATATCAATTCTATGGCAACTATAAACCTAAACGTCAACGGTAATAAGCAGACAGTGGATGTGGATCCCAACACCCCCGTCCTTTGGGTGCTGAGAGATCACCTCAACCTTACAGGCACAAAATATGGATGCGGCATCGCCCAATGTGGGGCCTGCACCATCCACTTAGGTGGGATAGCAGTCCGTTCCTGCCAATTGCCCGTTTCTAGTGTAGAAAACCAGGAAATCATCACCATCGAAGGGCTTTCAGAAAAAGGTGACCATCCTGTACAGCAAGCCTGGCTTGAACATGATGTGCCCCAATGCGGCTATTGCCAAGCCGGTCAGATTATGACAGCGGTGGCTTTGTTGAAAAACAATCCCAAGCCAAGTGATGCAGAAATCGAAACAGGAATGAACGGTAACATCTGCCGTTGCGGAACTTACCTCAGAATCAAAGAAGCTGTTAAAACCGCATCCAAATCACTCTAAATACTACCACCATGAAATTAGCAAACAAGCCTATCAATAGAAGATCTTTCCTGAAAGTGTCAGCACTGGCGGGTGGAGGAATGGTGCTCAGCTTTAGCTGGTTGGCAGGATGCAAACCGACTACTGAGGAAGAACTTTTGGCGATGCCAAAAGAGTGGTTTGAACTGAACAGTTACATCAAGATCGGGGAAAACGGAACGGTGACACTTTTCTCGCCCAACCCGGAATTTGGTTCCAATGTCATTACCTCCATGCCTATGATTTTGGCGGAGGAGTTGGATATAGACTGGAAAAAGGTAATGGTTGAGCAGGCCGATTTTTTTCCTTTGCGATTTGATAGACAGTTTACCGGGGGTAGTCAGGGCATCCGTCAGGGATGGACACCACTGCGTACAGCGGGTGCCACTGCCCGTCAGATGCTTGTCAATGCGGCCGCACAGACTTGGAATGTCCCTGCTGATGAAATCACCACCGAGGCAGGGACAATCTTCCATAAAGCAAGCAACAAAAAAGCAGGTTATGGAGAAATGGCTTCTTTGGCATCCACACTTCCTGTGCCTGAGGAAGTCAAATTGAAAGAGATCAAGGATTTTAAAATCATCGGAAACAGCAAAAAGAATGTAGAAGGCCGTAAAATCGTAACCGGGAAACCGCTTTTTGCCATTGACCATAAGGTAGATGGAATGCTTTACGCTGCCATCGTGCATCCTCCGGGATTTGGAATGAAGCTGAAGTCCTTTGATGAAAGTTCAGTAAAATCCATGCCTGGGGTGAAAGAGGTGTTTTCCATCAAAGTATTCAACGATGATTACGAAAGAAATTTCTTTGATACAGCCACTTTTGATGAAATGGTCGCCATTGTCGGCAATTCGACCTGGGAAGTCTTGAATGCCAAAAAGGCTTTGAAAGTAGATTGGGAAAAAGCACCGGAATCAAGTTTTACGGCAGCCGGTTTTGGAGGAAATAAATCCAAAGTGACTGTACCTGCCGGTTTGGAAAACTCTGCAGACCACAAAATCAGGATGGCTGAATATGCCAAAAAACCAGGTAATATCCTGAGAAGGGATGGAGACCCTGAAGCGGCATTCAAAAAAGCTGCAAAAATCATTGAGCGAACCTATTCCGCTCCTTTCCTTGCGCACAATACGATGGAGCCTTTGAACTGTTTTGCGCATGTGACCGCTGACCAAGCCATCATCTATGGTCCTACACAGGCTCCTGAATTAATCATGGGAACACTTTCCAACAGGCTTGGATTGCCCAAAGAAAAAATCCAGATCAAGCTTGCACGAATGGGTGGTGGATTTGGGCGACGGGCCTATAGCCATCAAATGGTGGAGGCAGCTCTGATTTCCCAAAAAGTAAATGCTCCAATTAAAATGATTTATACCCGTGAGGACGACATGACCTCGGGTGTGTATAGGCCAACATATACAGCTACTTACCGTGCGGCTTTGGATGAAAACAACAACATGACTGCTTTCCAGGTGAAGGCAGGAGGGATTCCTGAGACACCTATTGCACCTAACCGCTTTCCGGCAGGAGCAATTGACAATTATTTGGCAGAAGGTTGGGAAATAGCCTCAAACATAACTATTGGAGCCTTTAGGGCACCGAGGTCTAATTTCATCGCAAGTGCTGAGCAATCTTTTCTGGATGAATTGGCAGAGGAAATGGGCAAAGACCCGATAGCCTTCAGATTGGAACTTCTGGATCGGGCCAAAACCAATCCTGTGGGAGAAAAGAACGATTATGACGCTGCCCGCTATGCAGGTGTCTTGGAACTCGTCCGTGAAAAATCAAAATGGGATTCTCCCGAACCCAATGTCCACCGTGGCGTTTCGGCGTATTTCTGCCACAATTCCTATGTTGCAGAAGTATTGGACATTGAGATCCAAAATAACAAACCTATAGTCAAAAATGTCATCGCGGCCGTGGATTGCGGCATCGTGGTCAATCCGGATGCAGCAGCCAATATGGGTGAAGGTGCCATCGTGGATGGTATCGGGAATGCATTCTTTGGCGAGTTGCCTTTCAGGGACGGCGTGCCTGAAAAGACCAACTTTGACAAATACAGGATGATCCGACAAATGGAAGCTCCAAAATCCATAGAGGTTCATTTCGTAAAAAACGACATCGATCCTACCGGACTCGGCGAACCGCTCTTTCCGCCGGTATTTGCTGCCTTGGCCAATTCCCTGTACAAGGCCACCGGAAGGAGGTATTACGATCAACCTTTCCATCCGCAATTGGAGCTGAAGGGAATGAATATGTAAGGAAAGTAAAATTGTGAAAAAGCAAAAAACCGCATCCAAGTAAAATGGGTGCGGTTTTTTGATTTATACCATTCAATTATCATGGAGATATCTTCTCAAAGAGGATACCCTCCTGAGGCTTTGATTTGGTGAATTTGTCTCAGATGCCTGTCAGTATGGCCAAAATGAACCACCATCAGGGAATGGATGCTTCGCCTCTTTTCATCGCCCCATCGAAAGGTAAAGTGGGATTTGAGGTCATAAGTTGTGTTTTGGATGAAAGCGATGATGTGATCCCTTCCGAACAGAAAAAATTCTAGATTGTCTTTGCCTTTCATAAATCCCAATGGTTCGGCATTCCATTCAGCTTTATGGGGACTTGGGTCGCCCATCCATTCGAGATAGGTGGCGTCGGGTTTTGACAGGCTGTCAAGCAGGGGATCTGCAGGAATACTAAGCATGATGTCGGCCTCCTGCGCAAAAATCCTTTCATATAGACCAAGATGTTCCAATACCTGTGCAATGGACCATTTTGTGGAATCTTCTCGGTATGACCATTGCACATCTGTCAGGTCTTTCGTTTCCCTTACAATCAGATGCTTTGTTCGCTCAAGGTTTTCAACCAAATACTTCCTGTCTTTTTCTGTCCAAAGCTTTGTGGTTTGGCAGAATATAGGTTGAAATACCATCATGAAAAATAATAACAGAATTCCTGTGAAGATTGATTTCATGATGATAGGTTTTAATACTGAATAATATTGAGTTTACAGTAGTGAAGATTAGAGAAGTTTTACTTCATTCATCCATGGAAAATCATTCAAAATCCACTTTGTAGCCATTCTTTTCCAAAATGGCTTTGACAGTTTTTTCATTGGCACCGAATGCACGGCGTTTAGAAAGATCCTCCAAGTAGCGGTCGATGTAGCTTTGGCTAAGTTCAGAGCTGTCCCCGTATTTTTTTCTCAAATCTTCCAATTGGACGTGGAGGTCCTTCCTGATCTCGGCGTAGGCAGGGTCGTCATAGACGTTTTTCATCTCATTGGGGTCATTGAGCCGGTCGATGAGTTCCCATTCATCCACATCAAAATAGTAGTGGACCAGCTTATACTCTTTGGTCACGATGGCATAATGCCGCTTGACCATATGCACAGCCGGATATTCATAATAATGGTAATACACGGCATCCCGGGTCCATTTTTCATCATTTCCGGTCAAGAGGGGAATGAGGCTTTCGCCTTGCATTTCGCTTGGTGCCGGGATTCCCGCTGCTTCCAAAAAGGTCTGTGCAAAATCGAGGTTTTGTACCATTTCGTCAGACTTGCTTCCGGCTTTGATTTTTCCGGGCCAACTCACTAGAAGCGGTGTCTTGAACGATTCATTATAGATAAAGCGCTTATCAAACCAACCATGTTCGCCAAGGTAAAATCCCTGATCGGAGGTATAGACGATGATGGTGTTTTCCATAAGGTCATTTGCTTCCAAGTAATCGAGAACCCGTCCCACATTTTCGTCGACCGCGGCTATGGTTCCCAGGTAATCCTGCATGTAGCGCTGGTACCTCCATTGCATCTTTTCTTTTTCAGTCATGGTAGGAAATGCCTTTTTGAAGTCTTCGTTGACTTGCATGTAAGCTTTGTCCCAGTTTGCCTTTTGCTCAGGACTGAGTCTTCCCACTTCCCTTTCAAAAGCTCCCTTGTCCCAACCTGACAAATCAGGAATCCCCATTTCGTCCATTACCTCAGGATACAATTTGGAATCACCCGACCAGTTCATGTGCTTTAGCAGGTTCATTTCTGCTTCTTTGGCAGCAGAACCACGTCCTGAATAATCGTCAAAAAGCGTTGTAGGCTCGGGAAATGTCTTTTTGGTAAATTCGGACATGTGGCGCTCAGCCATTAGCCATTCACGGTGAGGAGCTTTATGGAGGTACATCAGCAAAAATGGCTGATCGGCTTTACGCTCGTTTTGCAGCCAATCAAGGGTCATGTCTGTCACGATATCCGTTACATAGCCATCAACTTTGATGTTGCCTTCGTTTTTGGTGATAAAATCCGGGTTGTAATAAGAACCCTGACCCGGAAGGATTTTAAATTGGTCAAAGCCTTTGGGGCTGTTTCCAAAATGGAGTTTGCCAAACATCGCAGTCTGGTAACCGGAGTTTTGGAGAAGTTGGGGAAAAGTAATGTTGGTTGTATCGAAAGGGAAGTGGTTGTCGATTTTACCGTTCAGGTGGGAATGCTTTCCCGTCAGGATGGTCGCACGTGAGGGTGCGCAGATGGAGTTGGTCACGCAGGCATTGGTAAAGAGCATGCCCATTTTTGCAATCCTGTCGATATTTGGAGTCTGGATCAGCCTGGTATCATAAGCAGAAATCGCTTGGTAGGCATGGTCATCCGACATGATGAAGATGATATTGGGCCGCTTGGTTTCTGCTACTTCCGGTTCGGTTTTGCAGCCGAAGATCAAGAGGATTCCGAAAATCAAAAGAAGGAATGAAGGGTTTTGCTTCATGGTTTGCTGGTTGGATACTTTTTATAAATGTAAAAAAGTTAAAGATTGATTTCTAGCCATCGATATAAGAATTGAAAACTGAGGCGGGTGGTTTGTATTTTCAAATAGGAGCAGAATGATTTTTCAAAATTTTGGCCGAATGAATCCAAGCGAAAAAAATGATTGGGATTTAAAAGCGGTTCAAATCAAAAAAGAAAAGAAAGGTAATTTCGTATCGTATTTGATAGAAAGGTGTAGTTGCAAACTGCACCTAGTCGAGGTAATATTCCCTACGCCACCGGGCAAGTCGTTACTGTTGATGGGGGATTGATGGTGGAGAGGTTGTGAGTAAAAGTTTTACAAGAAGGAAAAAGCAGCTTACCTTATTAGGTAAAAAGCTGGGTCAAAGTCTTCATCGAAATAAACATTTTTCCGCTGTCGGGTAATTTTATAAAATCATATTTCTCATAAAACTTCTCTGCTTCTTCGTCAATCGGGTCAACTACTACAGCGAATGAACCAATTTCTTGTGAAATTTCATAACTCCTCTTCAAAGCGTCTATCAGCAAAATCTTTCCGATTCCTTTGCCTTGATATTTTGTGTCAATAGCCAATCTACCAAGTAAAGTAGTGGGAATGGAAATATAGGATCTAGGAAGCTTTTTCTGAAGATGTTCAGGAAAACTACTTAATGGAATGCTGTTATTGGAAAGGGTGTAATAGCCTTGGATTTTGCCGGATGTACTTTCAGCCAACACAAAACACGCTGAAAGTTTTCTTTTAATATCTTGTCCCGCCTGATTTTTTAAATAGTTGTTCAAAAGGTCTTTCCCACAGTCAAAATCATCTCTGTTGTGCTTTTTGTCTAAAAGTTCAATCATTACCTACTTTGAATTAGATAAAAAAGTCTTGTAATCATCTAAGGCTTTTCTCAAATTTTCAGATGGTTCTTTTGGATTGGTG
>NZ_CDSBKL010000147.1:0-9505 GCF_977115555.1 Aquiflexum sp. | reverse complement strand
CCCAAACCACGCCCAAAACACCCCCAAAACACACACAAAACACATGCCAAGAACGCACCCAAACCACGCCCAAAGACACGCCCAGAACGCAGCCAAAGCACGCCCAAAACACACCCAACACACACAGAACATTCTAAACACACCCCCAGAACACCCCCAAACAAATCCCAAACACTCCCAAACACATCTCCCAAGCATCTCCAATACATTTCCAAAAGGATCGTCGAAATAAAAACTTTTCAGGCCTTGGTTCCATTCCTGCTCGTGTGTGATGGTTATTCCTTTTTCGAGCAGGTTGGATTTGGCTTTCAAGTAATCTCTCTTGCTGACTTCAAAGGCGATATGCTGCTTTCCATAAGCAAAATGTGGAGGCAAAGTCTTTTCAAACTTTGTCACCTCAGGAATGAAACACAGCAACACAGAACTGCCACAACGGAAAAAAATATGACGCTCTTCCACTTTTGAAATCACCGGCATTTCAAGGATTTGGTGGTAAAAATTTTCCGCCAGATCCAAGTCCGTGACATACAGACAGGTTTCCTTGATTTGGGTATATTTCATGATAGAATCTAAAACATTTTGACCAATGATTCAACAGAATTGTTAGGAGTTGCCATATACTTCCCTAATGTTTGATTTTGAATTCATAATTGGTGCAAAGAAAAAAAGCTGTTCCTCATCACGAAGTCCAGCTTTTTTCATCTTTGTTTTATTTTTACTAAAACTAATTACCCATTATTTTCCAGATAGAATCCCTTGAGGATATACTGCAACTGCCCGTATTCAATGAGAAAGGCATCATGCCCATAAGGAGATTGGATTTCTCTATATGTTCCTTTTGGGACGTGACTGGAGATAAATTGGGATTCTTCCTTGAGAAACAATAAATCCCTGTCCACACCGATTGCCAATACTTTGGAGGGTATTTGTTTCAAAACTTTTTCTGTTCCCCCGCGACCGCGTCCGAGGTCATGACTGTCCATAGCTTTGCTTAGCACCCAATAAGAGAATGCGTTGAACCTGTTTCCGAGCTTTTGACCTTGGTATCTGAGATAGGAAGAGATTCGGAAGTTGTCAAGTTTTTCTTCCGTATCGCTTTGCTTCAGTGCAAAATCTTCGGGATGCCTGTAGGAAAGCATGGCAATCGCCCTTGCAGCTTCCATTCCTTTTTTTCCGGCATCGGGATGGTTTTCTCCCCATGTACAATCGGATTCGATCGCCATCCTTTGGGTTTCATTGAAGCCTATGGTCCAAGGAGAAGTCTTGGCATTGGAAGCGAGGATGATGGTGTTTTTGACCTGATTTTGAAGAAGATAAGCCCACTCAATAGCAACCTGTCCACCTAGCGAACCTCCAATGACGGTATTGATGGTATTGATTCCAAGATATTCTCTGAGGTGATCCAATGACCTCGCCATATCTCTTGTGCTGAGATTTGGGAAATCGTAGTAAAATGGTTTTCCGGTCACGGAATTTTCTGAAAGCGGACTGCTTGACCCGTAGCAAGAACCCAAGAGATTGGCACAGACGATGAAGTATTTGCTTGGATCGTAAAACTTATCTTCTCCAACCATTCCATTCCACCATTCCTGAACTTTGGCATCACCGGTGAGCGCATGGATAACCCAGATGACATTGTCTTTGGCTGTGGTCAGACGTCCTTGGGTGGTATATGCCAGTTGGAATCCGGGAAGAGACTCTCCGGACTCCAAGTCAAATACGCCCTCATGCGTGTAGGTTTCTTGCGCCATATCAATAATCAGGTAGTTGCTTGCTACATTCATTACTCTACTTTTGGAATTCTATTCAGGCTAATTTGCCTTTAATTATTTAACTGTTAAAAGCTTGCTCTAAATCTGCTTTGATATCCTCAATATGCTCTATTCCCAATGAAATCCTCAAAAGAGTAGGAGTGACCCCTGCAGCGGCCTGTTCTGACTCACTCAACTGCTGATGGGTAGTTGCAGCAGGTTGGATGATCAAGGTCTTGGCATCGCCGACATTGGCAAGATGGGAGATGAGCTTGAGGTTATTGATGAAGTTGGAGGTGCTTTCCTTATCTCCTTTCAATTCAAAACTCAAAACCCCACCAAATCCGTTTCTCAGGTATTTCTTGGCAAGTTCATGGTAAGGAGAGGATTTCAAACCCGGATAATTTACCTTCTGTACTTTTGGATGAGCTTCCAGCCATTGGGCAATGGCGATTGCATTGTCTACAGTCCTTTGTACCCTAAGAGACAAAGTTTCAAGACCCTGCAATAATAAGAAGGAGTTGAACGGACTGAGTGCCGGTCCAAAATCTCTTAGACCTTCGGTTCTTGCCCTGATGATAAAGGCCATATTAGGAAGTCCCAAAGGATTGTTTTCTCCGAATATTTCCCAAAATTTCATCCCGTGATAACCTTCGGATGGCTCGGTGAATTGAGGGTATTTTCCGTTGCCCCAATTGTAATTTCCTCCATCGATGATTACGCCACCGATCGAAGTGCCGTGACCACCGATCCATTTGGTGGCGGAAGCGGTGACGATGTTTGCACCGTGCTTCAATGGCTGAAACAAATAGCCGCCGGCACCAAAGGTATTGTCCACTATGACAGGAAGGTCATGTTTCTTTGCCATGGCGGCGATGGCTTCAAAATCAGGGATGTTGAATTCAGGGTTTCCGATTGTTTCCAGGTAAATGGCTTTGGTTTTGTCGTCAATCAGTTTTTCAAATTCTTTTGGGTCATTTCCCTTGGCAAAACGGGCTTCAATCCCGATTCTTTTGAATGCGACTTTGAATTGGTTGTAAGTACCTCCGTATAGGAAAGAGGTGGAAACGAAATTTTCTCCAGTCTGTAAGATGTTGTTCAGGGCTAAAAACTGTGCAGCCTGTCCTGAAGCAGTCGCCAATGCGGCCACTCCACCTTCCAAGGCAGCGATGCGTTGCTCAAAAACATCCGTAGTAGGATTCATAATCCTGGTGTAAATATTCCCGAATTCTTTTAGGGCAAAAAGATTGGCCCCGTGTTCAGCGGAATTGAACACATAGGATGTCGTCTGGTAAATAGGCACCGCGCGGGAATTGGTGGTAGGATCAGGAACCTGCCCGGCATGCAATTGTAAAGTTTCGAAGCGATAGTTTGACATGGTATCTTTGGTTTATGTTGTGGTTAAAAATTATAGATTTATACAGGATTAAATTTAAACCTTTTGATTTAGTAAAAGAAAAAAATTATCAATGCATACCAAAAGGCATATAAATTTTTTATCAAAAATGCATTTAAAGATTCTTTAAAGAAAGGAAGTGTGAAAGAAGGGATAATCATGACGTTAAGAATTTATATTTCCAGGAAAGAATTTTACCTGGCAGGATTTGGCACCTTGGATTTTCCTGGTTGCCAGAGGGTCGCTGGGCCTGTCTCTTACCTCTTCTTTATAAATCCTTACACAAAAAGTGAAAGGATAATGCAAATTAATACCCCTGCGCTGTGAATTGCAAAATATCTATGAAATTATTTTTCAATTTGTTTCATAGGGATAATGTGCTTGTATTTTTATTGACCTCAATTATTGCGGGAAGATTTCCTAGTACTTGAATTTTTTTTTAATTCCGAATAGGGGTACCTCAGGGTTTGGTTGTCATAGGTGAAAGGACAAAATGTTATGAATGTTTCCATCTAATAATGACCATCAATTTAAAAATGGGATTTTGGGAATTTTCTGGAGAGTTTGGAAAAAAACTAAATCAAACCAACAAATAAATCTAATTATCATGAACACTATTAATTTGAAATCCAGAGTTTATATGAGCGTTTTGGGGTTTTTGGCCCTTGTAAGTCTCAATTCTTGTTTGGACAATGACCTGGGTACCGTTTCGGAAATCAACCAAGACTTCAGCGGCATTACCTCTGTGGAAGTTGAGGGAGCGTTTCTTGATGTTTCCTATGAGGGGCAAACAGGACAGCAGGAAGTTTCCTTATCGGCCTTGCTAAAATCTAATTCTGGCAAAAGGTATGAAATTGTTTACAATGTCATTGATGATACCAAATTGAAGATTGAAGTCAAAAAAAATGGGGGAATTTCCGGCAACCTCAAAAATGAGGGTTATATCAGGTTGACTGGGCCAAAAGCCATGCTGTTAGAACTTGAGGCGAGTTCTGGCAAAGTCACTGCCAAAGATGTGGTCAGTTCAGAGACAAAGTTACTTGTAAGCTCAGGAGAGATTTATGCCAAAAACATCAACTCCACCCAAACTTCATTGAATTCTTCCTCGGGTAATATTTATGCGGAGGATATTGCCGGAAAAGTGGAGGCTTCTTTATCCTCAGGAAATATTGAATTGGTACGTGTAGATGGCAATGTCAGTGCAGAAAGTTCAAGCGGTCAAATTAAACTTTCAGATGTAAATGGGATGGCAAATTTAACCATCAGTTCAGGAAAGATAGAGTTGTCAAAAGTAAAGGCTTTAGGAAAAGCTACTTTGTCATCCGGTCAGTTGTTTGCCACAGAAACAGGATTAAGCGCAGAAACTTCTCTTAAAGCCTCATCCGGAAATATTTATATCCAGACATTAAATGATTTGAGGGACTTCAATTTTAACATTAGCTCAGGCTCTGGATCTGTAAGGGTAGGCGATAGCCAAGCTTCAGGAAACTTGGTGATCAATAACGGATCCGCTTACACAATCCGAGGCGAGGTGAGCTCAGGGAAAATTGAAATAGTGAATTAAAAGACTTTTTCAATTTTGACGGCAGTACCCGCTGCCGTCACCATGAGCATTCCGTCTCTGATGGTCTCATAGTCTAAGTCGATTCCGACAATTGCTGTTGCACCAAAGGCCCTTGCCTGCATTTCCATTTCAGACATTGCAGTGGCTTTTGCTTCCCGCAATACCTGTTCATAGGCACCCGCCCTGCCACCGACAATGTCTGTGATACTGGCAAAAAAGTCTTTGAAAACATTGGCCCCAATTATGGTTTCTCCCGAAACTATGCCGAGGTAGGCAGTAATTTTATATCCCTCCAAACTTGGTGTTGTGCTTACTATCATCTTGTTTTTTTTATGGTTTATGATTTAACTCTTACGGAAATCCTCCCATAAGATGTTTGGTATTTTAGCAAAATTCTCAAAAAAATAAACCGTAGCTTTTTATGCTACGGTTTATTTTTGGCTTAAATCAATTTTCTTTAAGTCCCGGAGACCGTTGTAAAAACTCCTGATAAAGTTTGATATGTCTGTTGCTCATCGGCACTCTATATCCATCGATGAATACATGTCGAATTTGGGTTTTGGTTTCGAAAGGATCTCCCGTAGAGACAAATAAAGTGGCGTCCTTTCCCTGTTCGATTGAACCCATTCGGTCAGCAACTCCGAAGACCTCTGCTGCATTGATGGTGACAGCTTTTAATGCTTCTTCTTTGCCCATTCCATAAGCAGCCGCAAAACCGGCATTAAAAGGCAGGTTTCTTGTATTCTCAGCATCATTTGACCGGATGACAACTTTTACACCTGCTTTGGCCATTTTACCTGGATTGGTATAGGCCGCATCAAACCTGTCCGAATTTCTGGTAGGGATAGAAAGCATAGGTCCTGTGATCACTGGAATTTTGGAAGCAGCGATTTTATCAGCAACCCTCCAGCCTTCACCTACTCCTGTAAGGATGGCTTTCACATTTTTGGATTGGATCCAGTCAATTGCTAGGTTAATATCAGTGGCAGCATTTACTTCCACGAGCAAGGGTAATTCTCCCGCTACCACTTTCGCCAATTGCTCCATCTCAGGATAATAATCTAGTTCAGCATTGGCTTGCTTCAGCTGATGGAAGGTGACCGCTCTTTCCCAAATTTCATTCAGGGTTTTTTCAGCTTTTTCAGCTTCTTTTTTGATGTCCTCATCACTTCTTCTATCCCAAGTGCTTCGACGAGCTGAGGAAGGAAAATTGAGTACGACTCCTTTGAATCCCGCATACATCTGATCCGCTGTATATCCGTTGAGGTTGATCAAAGCGGCAGTACCCGGGAAAAGCCCTCCAGATGGAGTGGCCAAGGTGGTAGTGACTCCACTCACTCTTGTCACAGGAATAGCCACAGAGTTTGGGTTTACAGCCACTATCGCCTGCATGTTTGGCGTTACCTGACCAATTTCGACGTAATCCTGTGTTTCAGGTACAGAATTGACCTCTACCAATCCAAGCCTGCTACCGCCATCAAACATCCCCGGATATATAAAATGTCCGGTACAATCAATTACTTCTGCATCTCCTGCCGGAATATTTTTTCCGACAGCCTCAATTTTTCCATTGGAAATGAGGACGCTTCCGTTTTCAATATTTCCTTTGGTTACAGTGACTATGGTTGCGTTTTGTAATAAGAACCTCCCATTTCTTGGCTTTATAAATTCTCCATCAAACTGGGCATTGGCCAATAATGGTAAAACCAATAAAGCGACTGTAAATATGATCTGATTTATCTTCTTCATCTTCAGTATGTTTTGATCTTCCATTTAGATTTTAGTGTTCGTGGTCGAATAAGCTTCTACCAAAGTTCGTAAAGAAGAAATCTACCCCGTGCATACACTTGTGATCATGTTCTTTTAAGAATATAGGCTCTATGGATTCCGTTGCCGCTACCCTCAAACGCATGTCATTAGGATCCTCATTGATGTCAAAATATTTGACACCATCCACAAAAGTCATCTGTGGGATAGCATAAACAGACAGTGGATGTTCATTGAAAATGACCAGGTCTGCCTGTTTTCCTTCTTCGATTGACCCCACTTTATCAGCTATGCCAAGCTGTTTGGCAGGATTGATGGTGATGAGTGCCAAAGTCTGCTCATCCGTCAATTCTCCATAACGCTGTGCTTTTCCTGCTTCGTGGTATAGGTGACGGATCAGTTCTCCTGAATCTGAGTTGATAGAAGTTATGACACCGTTTTGTGTAAGGATGGCTGCATTGTATGCAGTAGAATAATAGACCTCAAATTTGTATGCCCACCAATCGGCAAAAACAGATGCACCCATAGTGTAAGCAGCCAATTCTGGAGCAACTTTAAAACCTTCATTGACATGGGAGAAAACAATTTTGGTGATGCCAAATTCTCTACAGACATTGATCAGCATATAGATTTCATCAGCCCTGTAAGAATGGCAATGGATGATGATTTTGCCATCCAGAATTTCCGCAAGAGTTTGGAGTCGTTCGTTATATGCTGGGGGAACGGGTGTTGCCCCTTTTACTTTCATCGCAGTATTATAGGCCTCCCAAGACTTTTTGTATTGAATGGCATCATTGAAGCCATTTCTGATTACCGCTTCAACACCCATTCTTGATCTTGGCTGTATGCCATTTCCCCTGCCATGAACTCTTGTAGGATTTTCCCCTAAGGCAAATTTTATGGTTCTTGCCGCATCTTTCATGATCAGGTCATCCGGAATACCGGATCCGTACCTGTGTTTGAGCGTAATGTTTTGTCCTCCAATGGCATTGGCCGAACCATGCATGGCATGTGAAACAGTCACGCCTCCTGCGAGAGCCCTGTATAAGCCGATATCGTAGGGGTCTATGACATCTGCCATTCTTACTTCCGAAGTAATTGGGGCAGTTCCTTCGTTGACCGCATCCAAGGCCACATGGGAGTGGGCATCAATGATTCCCGGCATGAGGTATTTTCCTTTTGCATCAATAGTCGGGATATTCTGTGCAGTAAGTCCCTTTCCTATTTTTTTGATGATGCCATTCTCCACTAGTACATCTGTATCTTCCAAAACACCTTGTGTAATGGTAAGGACAGTGGCGTTTTTGATCAATAACGAACCTTTCTGGGTTTGTGAATTTACCGGATTCCAACCCATCACCATTATAGCTGCTATGATATAGATTATCTTTTTCATGATTTCTGGCGATTAGCGATTAAAATAATTTGGGTTTCTTGATGGCATTCATCGGAAAGCTTCCATATTCTGACAACGATAGGTTTCCTGTGATTCGGTCCCCTTCTACTTCTCCGCTGACATTGACTACCAAAGCCATTCCACCAGCAGCTACATCAAATGAAAAGGTAAGACTGGAACCTGAAAGACTGATGTTTTTCATTTCCGAGCTGGTTTTTCCTCCCCCTGCGGGATTATCGTAGCTTATTGAACCTATATAGGAATTCCCCTCTTTTTTTATTTCCAAGGTACCTGAAGAACTTCCAGCTGGAGTATCAGAAGTATATTCCCAAAATCCATCTATTTCTACAGTCCCATTAGAACCGCTTTTTTCCCCATTGCCGTTTTTCTTGGGTTTGATTTCATAATCAAACATAAACCCATCTGCCACCACATGCTTGACCTGAGTGTCTTCGTTTAACAAAGGGCCACTTAGGATTACCATATTGGCTAACTTTCCTTTTTCCAAAGTCCCTGCAAATTTTTGGATCCCTAAGATATTTGCCGGGTTGATCGTAAGTGCTGCCAATGCAGTATTTTCTGTCAATCCGTTTTCGGCCATTAGGCGTAGATTTTTGAATGTGTCTCCGCTTTTTGCGCTTATAGTTGTAAAGCCGAATGGAATCCCCGCGGCTTCCAAAAATGCTGCCTGCTTCAGTGTGTTTTGATAAGCTTCCTGAACTCTTTTGGTTCTTGCCTGCATTTCTTCAGATAGTTCCTCCATTTTGGCTTTGGTTACTTTATCCTCAGGCAAATTGAGGTGAAGTAAAACCTGTGCATTTACAGCCTTGATTTCATTGGTCACTTTCTCAACATCGTGTACGCCTAGCAAAATAAGCCTGAAACCATTTTCTTTTTGTAAAGAAATTGCTCTTCTGATTTCTAGGTCGTTGGAAACCACAAACATCACAGGTATATTTTTATCCACTACAGGATAGAAAGCTTCATAAGTTTTGTTGATTTCGGGCCTGTTGAGCCCTGAATTCGACGCAAACAGCTTACTGTGTCTAGAAGACAATTCAGCATTTTTGTAGACATCCCTGAATTTTGCCATGATCCCAAGTGGTGTGCCGGGGTATACTCTTGCACCACCTCTTGCACCTTGGAATTTCACAACCATTGCAGAGTTTTGTGATAAAATATTGGTGGAGGAGGAATTTCCAAATACCACTATGGCCGTCTTTCCGGGGATCATTCCGCCATCCGGTATCAGCTGGACTATGGTAAATCCACTTTTTCTCCAATCATTCACCTGATTGTTTTTGGGATCATAGGTATCTATTACATTTCTCCATGGAGTAATACCTGCAATTTCATCAGGAGGGTTGGCAGGATTGAAATCGGAAGGCTTTTCAGGTTCGGTGAATTTACCAACTCCGGCATTACCTGCACCGTCTATAAAACCGGGATAGATAAAAAGTGAATCAGCCATAATCACCTGTGCTTCTTTTGGAATGGTAACATTGGTACCTACCGCCTCGATAAGGCCGTTCTTGATCAAAATCGTTCCGTTTTGGATGGTTTTTCCCGGAGCTGTGGTGATTGTGGCATTATTGATGGCTATGGTTCCGGTCACTCTTTTCTCTCCGCTC
>NZ_CDSBKL010000146.1:0-9543 GCF_977115555.1 Aquiflexum sp. | reverse complement strand
GATGATCCACAACGGCATCATTGAAAATTATGATGTCCTCAAAACAGACCTGATCAACAAAGGATACAAATTCCAAAGTGAAACGGATTCTGAGGTATTCATCAAATTCATTGAAGACATCTATGCCAACAATTACATCAGCCTAGAGGAAGCAGTAAGGTTAGCTTTGCATAAAGTCGTCGGTGCTTACGCCATCGTCATCATGAACATTGAAGAACCGGATACGCTAATTGCTGCAAGGAAGGGTTCTCCTCTCGTGATCGGTGTTGGTGAAGACGAATATTTCCTTGCATCAGATGCCACCCCCATTATAGAATATACCAATCAGGTGGTCTATTTGGATGATTATGAAATTGCTGTCATCCGTGACAATAAGCTTCAGATCAAAACCATTGAAAATGTTGAAACCAATCCATATATCAACCAACTTGAAATGGAACTCGAAGCCATCGAAAAAGGAGGCTATGAGCATTTCATGTTGAAAGAAATCAATGAGCAACCTAGATCCATTGCAGATTGTATGCGTGGAAGGTTGGATGCCAAAAACGGCAGGTTGGTACTTGGTGGCTTGCGGGATTATATGAACAAGTTCCAAAATGCCGACCGAATAATCATTACTGCCTGTGGCACTTCTTGGCATGCAGGCCTTGTAGCTGAATATCTTTTCGAGGAATTTGCAAGAATCCCTGTTGAAGTAGAATACGCTTCCGAATTCAGGTACAGAAATCCCGTCATTTCAGAAAAAGACTTCGTCATCGCCATATCTCAATCCGGTGAAACTGCCGACACTTTGGCAGCCATAGAGTTGGCCAAATCCAAAGGGGCTACCATCTTCGGAGTATGTAATGTCGTAGGATCTTCGATTCCAAGAGCGACCCATGCAGGTTCCTATACACACGCAGGTCCTGAAATAGGCGTTGCGTCCACCAAAGCATTTACGGCACAGATTTCTGTACTGACGATGATGGCCTTGAAATTGGGATATCAAAGAGGTACTTTGTCTGAAACCCGGTACATGCAATTATTGAATGAACTGGCCACTGTTCCATCCAAAGTGGAAAGAGCTCTTAAACTCAATGAGAAAATCAAAGTTATCGCAGCTGAATACAAAGATTCCCGCAACTTCTTGTACCTAGGTAGAGGATATAACTTCCCTGTAGCTTTGGAAGGTGCATTAAAACTGAAGGAAATCTCCTACATCCATGCAGAAGGCTATCCTGCTGCAGAAATGAAACACGGCCCTATCGCCTTGATAGATGAAGAAATGCCTGTTGTTTTCATTGCTACCAAAGACAGTTCATACGAAAAGGTAGTCAGCAACATTCAGGAAGTAAAAGCCCGAAAAGGCAAGATCATTGCCGTCGTGACTGAAGGAGATACTACTGTAAAAGGTCTCGCTGACCACGTGATTGAAATCCCTGATACGGAAGAAGCCTTTGTACCTTTGATTGCAGTGGTTCCTTTGCAGCAACTTTCCTACCACATCGCAGTCATGAGAGGCTGCAATGTCGATCAGCCAAGGAATTTGGCGAAGTCGGTGACAGTGGAGTAAATGGGTTAGAAGTTAGTGATAAAAGGTTATTTGTGAAAAACAATTTAATAGGCTTTTAATCCCTATAGAAAAAGAAAATATGAAACTGCCCTTTGGTAAATCCGAAGGGCATTTTTGTTTGTGGTCAGTTTTGTTCTTAGTCAAAACTCCTTTTCAGAGGTTCCAAAAGAACTCTTCCGAATTATGTGAGTGCTTTTACACGAAGGGTATTCATAGAAACTTTGAAGCGTTGCATTTTGGGAAGGAATTAGCCAAATTGAATTTTCAGCCATATTTAATCCCTAGCCAACCAAAATCAAACCTTATGAAAAAGATACCAAGTCTTTTGCTTTTACTCTTCCTGTTCAGTATTTCTCTTTTTGCACAGAAAAGCCCAAAAGGCACAGCTGACATACCTCTGGATTATTACCTCCCTTCCGGATTTACCTACAATGAAAAAATCCCCAAACCAAAAGAGGTTTTGGGATTTGAAGTGGGTGAATGGAATGCAGGATACGATCAGGTCATCCGATATTTTGAAAAACTCGCCGCAAGTTCCCCTCGGGTTAAGTTTGAAATCATAGGATATACCTATGAAAAGAGGCCGCAGATCATGCTGACAATCACTTCGCCTGATAACCTCGCCAACCTAGACAATATCAAAACCGAAAGACAAAAACTAAGGGATCCAACTGCCAAACTTGATTTTGACAAAATGCCTTTGGTTATGGCAGCTGGATATTCTGTCCACGGTAATGAAGCAAGTGCCCTCAATTCCTCCATTTTGGCAGCCTACCATTTTGCCGCAGCAAATGAAATCGAGGAAGACTTAAAAGATATTATCGTTCTTATTGATCCTGCACTAAATCCTGATGGGAGCAACCGCTATGCTTCTTGGGTAAATACCCACAGGTCCTACAACCTCAACGGCGATCCGGCAAATAGAGAACACAGTGAAGCTTGGCCCGGGGGAAGAGGAAATCATTATTGGTTTGACCTCAACAGGGATTGGCTGCTTGTACAACACCCCGAATCACAAAACAGGGTTGCCAAATTTCAGGAATGGCTTCCCAATATTTACCTGGATTACCATGAAATGGGTACGAACAATACTTTCTTTTTCCAGCCGGGAATCCCGAGCCGTGACCATCCGCTGACTCCAAAGAAAAACATGGAACTGACCGAGAAAATTGCCCAATACCATGTCAAGGCCATGGACGAATTGGGTTCTCTTTACCATTCAAGGGAAAGTTTTGATGAGTACTATTTTGGCTATGGTTCCACTTATCCGGATATCCAAGGTTCCATTGGGATCCTGTTTGAACAGGCCTCTTCTAGGGGACATCTGCAGGAAAGCATTTATGGACCTTTGCCTTTTTCATTCACAATCAGAAATCAGTTCAGAACAAGCGTGAGTTCATTTGAGGCGGGGAAAAACATGCGTGGAGAGATCAACAAATTCATGCAGGATTTCTATACCGAATCGCTGAAAGCCGCAGCCTTGGATACCGATAAGGCCTATATTTTTGGAAGTCCGGAAGATGGGGCAAGAAGTTTTCACTTGGCAGAAATGATCCAACAGCATCAGATCGATGTCTATGCGCTCAACCAAAACATCACGGTAAACGGTGTTCCTTTTGAAAAAGAAAAATCCTACATCGTCCCGCTGGACCAACCGCAATACAAGTTGATCAAGGCGATATTCGAAACCAGAAACACTTTTCAGGACAGCCTTTTCTACGATGTCTCGGCTTGGACATTGCCGATGTCATTCAATTTAGATTATACCGCACTGAGCAGCAAAATCTTGAATCTAGCAGATGTCACACTTTTGGAAGATGGTTTTGCCAAAAAAGCCGGAACCTTGATCGGAGACAAAAATGCTTATTCTTATGGCTTTGAGTGGGCTGAGTACTATGCACCAAAAGCTGCCTACCATCTGATGGACCAGGGATTTTTGGTCCGGTTGACGCATGAACCAATCACCCTTGCAGATGGAAAGGTCCTAAAAAGAGGCAGTATTCTAGTCAGTACCCAAAAGGACGCAAACGAAGATTCAGCTTCCAAACTCCATGCATCTTTGGTCTCGCTTGCTGCTGAGACGGGAATAACGGTCTATGGCATCAACTCGGGCTATACCATGGGTGTAAATATAGGCTCTCCGAGTATCGATGTATTGGAGAAGCCCGAAATCGCTGTATTGGTAGGAACAGGTGTAGCGAGCGGTGAAGCAGGGGAAATGTGGCACCTCTTGGACCAAAGATTTGACATGCCTATAACCCTACTTCCTGTAGAAAGACTACGAAATACCGACATGAGTAGGTACAATGTCCTTATCATGCCTAATGGCAATTATTCAAGTTGGGGAAAATCCGAAGCCGAAGAAATCAAATCCTGGGCAAGCGCCGGAAATACCCTGATCGCGAGAGGCAATGCCATGACTTGGCTCAACAGCAATGAACTGGTTTCTTTTTCCTTCAAAAAAGACCCGAAAGAAGAAGAAAAAAAGACTTCCCAACCTTATGCCGACTACACCAAAAATACCGGCGCCAGGATGACGAGCGGGACGATTTTCAACGCCAATCTGGATGTAACCCATCCGATTGGGTACGGATATGGTAATTCTGAGATCTTCACTTTCCGAAGCAGCAACCAAGTGCTAGAACCTGGAAAAAATCCTTACTCCAATCCCATGGTCTATACAGACAAGCCTTTGGCGAGTGGTTATGTCCATCCCGAAAACCTCGAACTTGCCAGAAACAGCAGTGCCATTCAGGTCAAGCGAATCGGTCGGGGACGTGTCATCGGGATGGTGGATAATCCCAACTTCAGGGCGATATGGTACGGTACCAACAAGCTTTTCCTCAATGCCATATTCTTTGGTCAGGTGATCGAAGGCGGGACTGCGGATTGATCTAATTCTTTAACGCTCCAAGGGTTTGAAACCTTTGGAGCGTTTTCTTTCATCCAAGAGTCTTGAAGTAATCCTTTTTGTAAACCAAGGGCGTCACCCCGATCCTTTCTTTGAATTGTCGGTTGAAATTTGAAAGGGTATTGAATCCGCTTTCGTAACAGATTTCGCTGATATTGGCATCCATTTCATGCAGCAGTTTGCAGGCATGACCTATCCTGACATCCGCAAGGAACTCTGAAAATGACTTGTTCATCCTAGAAGAAAAGTACCTGCTGAAGGCACTTTCAGTCATATTGGCCAAGGAGGCCACTTCTTCCAACAGGATTTTTTGTCGGAAATTCTCCATCACATATTCATAGACTTTACTCATCCTGTCTTTTTCCGATTCCTTATTGGTATTGATATAGCCGGCCTGAGTGATGGGATGACAATCGGAGGATTCGGACAAGACTTTCAGGATTTCGAGCAATTTCAGGATGCTGTCAATACCTTTTGAATCCAACAGTTTATCGAATTGTCCTCGTAGCAACTCATTGGTCTTGCCTGTAATTTCCAATCCCCGCTCTGATTTTTGGAGCAAAGTCTTGATCGCTTCAAATTCCTCTTTGTCGTAAATGGCATTTCCCAAAAAATCTTTCCCAAAGTAAACCACAATCCCCTTAGTTGTCAGGCCACTGTCCTTGTCAAAATATTCAGGATCATTCCTCCACAGATGGGGAAGGTTAGGTCCGGTAAATACCATATCAAACTCCTTGAAAGGCTTCATCTGATCTCCGATAAACCTTGTCCCTTTCCCTTCCAAAACCAGGAAAAGCTGATACTCATTGTGGAAGTGCCAATGCTTGTCAAAATTTGGCGCAACCAATGCTTTTGCCACAAATGCTTTGTCCTCCGGGATCCTGGATTTTTGAAGTGCCTGTTTCATGATTAGTTAATTATGCCATAATAATATTCAATTATCAAATTTATAGACAAAATTCAGTCACAATCAGCAAAAAAAAAGGAAGATTGCCATCGGTTTTATTTCCAATTTGAATCTTCCAATAAACCCTTATTTTCCCTAAATAACGCTATCCATGAGATATTCTCATTTACTCCTCCTCCTGCTCCTCTTTTTTGCCATCGGTTGCAGCAAAAAATCGAAATTACCTGAACTTCCTTCAGGACCAAGACGGGCAGAAATCCTCTTTCTCGGACATGACAGCAAGCACCATGATTCCGAAAAACTGATGCCTTACCTGGCTCGTCCTCTTTTCCAGAAAGGCATCAACCTCACTTACACTTCTGATCCCAATGACCTCAATCTGGACAACCTAAACCAGTATGACGGGATTATGATCTATGCCAATCATGACAGCATTACTGTAGAACAGGAAGCTGCCCTCAAAGAATATGTTGAAAGCGGCAAGGGATTTATTCCATTGCACAGCGCTTCCTTTTGTTTCCAAAATTCCGATTGGTATGTAGAAGCCGTCGGAGGACAATTCCAATCCCATGGAACAGGCGATTTTACAGTGGACATCATCAATGCTGAGCATCCTGTCATGCAGGGAGTGGAAGTTTTTGAAACTTGGGATGAAACATACATCCATACCCGGATCAATCCTGACATGACTGTCTTGATGGAAAGGGAGGAAAACGGACACCGCGAGCCTTGGACTTGGGTAAGAAACCAAGGAAAAGGACGGGTATTTTACACCGCCTACGGACACAATGAGCGCACATGGTCTCAGCCAAATTTCCATAACCTTGTCGCCAACGGCGTACTGTGGGCGATCGGAGACGATGTCGCCAAGCAGGTGGCTGATTTCAAAATCCCACAGCCGGTTTTTGAAGATGCGGTCATTCCAAATTACGAAAACAAAGATCCTGCTCCGAGATTCCAACTCCCGCTTTCTCCGGAAGAATCAATGAAATTGGTACAGATCCCGGTTGGATTTGAATTGCAGCTTTTTGCTTCTGAACCACAAATCGTCAATCCAATGGCTTTTTGTTGGGATCAAAAGGGAAGACTATACGTAATCGAAACTGAAGATTATCCCAACGAAGTACGGACTGAAGGCGGCAATGACCGCATCAAAATTTTGGAAGATACAGATGGTGATGGCAAAGCTGATAAAGTCACTGTTTTTGCCGAAGGATTGAATATCCCGACAAGCATCATGGCCATGAACGGAGGTATTCTGATCTCCATGGCTCCGGATTTTGTATTCTTAAAAGATACCGACGGTGATGACAAAGCCGATGTGAGAGAAGTCTTGATCACAGGTTGGGGCAAAAGTGATACCCACGCCGGACCTTCCAACCTCAAATATGGCTATGACAATAACATTTGGGGTGTTTTGGGTTATTCAGGCTTCCAAGGAACCATTGGCGGAAAAGATTTCAATTTCTCCCAAGGTGTTTACCGATTCAGTCCTGATGCTTCCAACTTTGAGTTTTTAGGTTCAACAAGCAACAATACCTGGGGACTTGGATTCTCGGAAGATTTCAATGTATTCATCTCAACAGCCAACGGGCAACACAGCGCCTATTTGGCCATGACCAATAAAAACGTCAAAAGACCCATCGCCGGCGGAATGAACAATACCGTTTTTGGCATTGATAGCCACTACGACATGCCGCATCTGACGCAGTTTTTGAGACAGGTGGATTATCATGGAGGCTATACCGCTGCGGCAGGACATAACTTCTATACAGCAAGAACTTTCCCAAAATCCTATTGGAACAGGGTTGCCTTTGTAGCCGAACCGACAGGAAGAGTGCTTCACAATGCCATCATTACCAAAGACGGATCAGGATTCAAAGAAAAGAACGGCTTCAATATTTTGGCAAGTTCCGACGAATGGTTTTCTCCTGTTCACGCAGAGGTAGGTCCCGACGGTTCTCTTTGGATAGCGGATTGGTACAATTTCATCATCCAACACAATCCTACTCCAAAAGGATTTGACAATGGTGCCGGAAATGCCTACATCAACCCGATGAGGGATGCCAAGCATGGCAGGATTTACAGGTTGGTATATCGTGGCGCACCGGAATACAAAGGATTCTCCATCGATCCAACCAAAAACTCCGACCTGATCGCAGGATTGAAAAGTGACAACATGTTTTGGAGAATGACCGCCCAAAGACTCATCGTGGAAACCCAAAACAAATCCATCATCGGTGACCTTTACAAGCTTGTCGAAAACAGGGACATGGATGAAATCGGTCTGAATACCGCCGCCAACCATGCGCTTTGGGCATTGCATGGCCTTGGTGCTTTGAGCGGAGATGATGCAAATGCCATCAAAATTGTCGGCAAAGCATTGTCTCATCCATCTGCAGGTGTCAGAAAAAATGCCGTTGAGGTATTGCCAAAAACCCAGGAAACATTCAGCCTGATCCAAGCCAACAAACTGCATCAGGATCCTGACATGAATGTGAGAAAAGCCACTTTCCTTGCTTTGGCAGAAATTCCTTCTTCACCCGAGATCAGCAACCTGATCTATGAAGCAAGTCAGGACGAAAGCAACGGCAAAGACCCTTACCTTCCTCAGGTCATTTTCTCAGGCGTATTAGCCCATCCAAGTTATTTTGAGCAGAATCTTGCTACGCTCTTCCCTGAAGAAAAAGCAGATTCTCTGTACACTTTGACCGAAAAACTGACCAAGAGCCTCGTCGTCGAGCAGTACAACCTTGACCGCAGGGCTGCAATCGTCTACCCTCCAAATGTCAGCAACAAAGAAATCCATATCCGTACCGAACTCGCTGAAGGCAATGAACCTTTGGAAGGAGTGATCGTAGCGCAAGGCAATAAAATGAACGGTTATTCTCTTTTTGTGAAAAATGCTACCTTGAATTGGGTGGTCAAACAGGGAGGAAAAACCTATAAAATCACGGCTAAAAACTTGCCAAAAGACTTGTTCAGGGTAGAAGCTAAGCTATTAGAAGGCGGAGAAATGACGCTTCAGGTCAATGACAATCCATTAGCGAAAGCCAAAGCTCCTTCCTTATTCTCCACCGCACTGACGCCGGACAGGATCCGTGTAGGCAATGACATGGGCGGTGAAAATCAGGTTGGAGAATATGAAGGTTTCTCTTGGCTGAGGGGTAGAATGGGCAGAGAAAGTTACCTCAGCCTCAAAGACCCTAACTTCAACCTCCAAGAATATTTAGCAAAAGGCCCTGAAAAAGCCGCTGCCTCTGTGTCTCGGGAAAATGCCACGGTCGTGAAGATCGGTGTCATTCCCCATGAGATGAAGTACAACGTCACAAGCTTCAAAGTAAAAGCCGGACAACAAGTGATCATCGACTTTGAAAACAGGGATTTCATGCAGCACAACCTGATCATTGCCAAAATCGGAAGCCTTGAAACTGTAGGAAAAGCTGCCGACGAAATGGCAAGAGATCCAAAAGGAATCGAGAAAAATTACATACCAAATATCCCTGAAATCATCGCATCCTCCAAGCTCGTTGATCCTGAAGGGCTCGAATCCATCATCTTCACTGCACCGACAGAAAAAGGGGAATACCCATTTGTCTGTACAGTGCCGGGCCATTGGCGCCTGATGAACGGTATCATGATCGTCGAGTAAACCCTGGGAATTATGGCTATAAATGCAACTTTTGGTGTCAGCACTTGGCTATGGACATCTCCATTCCAAAAAGATACAATAGGATTATTTTCAAAAATCAAAGAAATGGGATTCGACGCGGTAGAAATACCCGTCGAAAACCCGGATCTTATTGACATCCCTTCGGTCAGAGAAGCGCTTTCAGAAAACGGACTCAAGCCTATCATCTGTGGGGCTTTTGGTCCGACACGGGACTTGACCCATGATGATCCGGCTTTTCATCGGATAAGCTTTGACTACCTCCAAAGATGCTTTGAGATCAGCTCGGCACTCGGTGCAAAATTCGTCGCAGGCCCGATGTACTCTGCGGTGGGAAAAGCAAGACTGGTTTCTCCCGAACAACGGAAAACCGAATGGGACCGCGCCGTAAGCAACCTCCACAAAGTCTGTCAGATGGCAGAATCCATGGGACAGGAGATTGCTTTGGAAGCCCTCAACCGCTTCGAAACTGACCTGATCAATACCACCGAAGAACTCATGCA
>NZ_CDSBKL010000145.1:0-9563 GCF_977115555.1 Aquiflexum sp. | reverse complement strand
AAATCATTTAGCTCAGCATCATAGATTTCATCTTCAATCAGGATTCCTTTGGAAGGAATTGCATCTGAAATGATTTTTGCTGTTTGGGTAGTCCTTTCAGAAGAACTCACTAATATCAAGTCAAAATTCGTTTTTTGGCTTTTCAGTCTCTCTGATAGACTTTTGATTTGATTTTCTCCGGATTTGGAAAGCTTTCTTTTAATGTCTCCAAGATATCCGATTCCGGGTTCTGCCTCTCCATGTCTCAGGAGGTATAAAAATTTCTGAATGGCCATTTTTTATAAAATTATATATTTATAAATGTGGCAAAATTCGATTTAATTAAAAAGATGAAAATCAGGTTTATTTGGATAGGAATATATTGCAGTCTATTTTTAGGATTTTAAATGGATAGCTCCAGCGGCGAGCCAATCTTTTAAGCAAACTCAATTATGTCAAAAAATTTAGTAATAGTAGAGTCACCAGCCAAAGCAAAAACAATTGAAGGGTACCTCGGTAAGGATTTCAAAGTTGCCTCTAGTTATGGTCATGTGCGGGATTTACCCAAAGGGGACCATGCCATTGATGTAAAGAACAGATTCAAACCGACATACGAAATCACGCCTGATAAAAAAGAAGTAATCAAGCAATTGAAAAGCTTGGTAAAGGATGCAGAGACCATCTACTTAGCAAGTGACGATGACCGTGAAGGAGAAGCAATTTCTTGGCATCTCAAGGAAGTACTGAATTTAAAAGATGAACAAACCAAGAGGATTGTATTCAGAGAGATCACAAAAAATGCCATCCTCAAAGCGATTGATAACCCAAGAAAAATAGATATAGATCTTGTCAATGCCCAACAAGCAAGAAGGATATTGGACAGGTTGGTAGGTTTTGAACTTTCACCCATTCTTTGGAAAAAAATAAAAGCAGGGCTTTCTGCAGGAAGAGTTCAATCTGTAGCTGTAAGACTGATTGTGGAGAGAGAAAGGGAAATCGAAAAATTCAAATCGAAATCTTCGTACAAAATTACAGCTGTTTTTGATGTCAAAGGAAAGAAGCTTTCGGCAGAACTTCCAAAGAAATTTGACACTCAGGCCGAAGCTGAAGAATTTTTGAAAAAATGTATAGGTGCTGATTTCTCTATTGAAAACCTCGAGAAAAAGCCTGCCAAAAAATCACCTGCACCGCCCTTTACCACTTCCACCCTTCAACAAGAAGCAAGCAGGAAGTTGAGTTTTTCTGTAGCACAGACTATGTCTGTAGCACAGAAACTCTATGAAGCGGGAAAGATTACCTATATGCGAACAGATAGTGTCAACCTTTCTGATGATGCCATCACAGCTGCAAAAAATGAAATCAATGTATCTTTTGGGCCTGAATTTCACCAACCAAGAAAATTCACGAACAAGTCTGAAAGTGCACAAGAAGCCCACGAAGCCATTCGGCCTACTGATTTTGCTAAAAGTGAAGTAAATGGTGACAGAAATGAGCAACGTCTTTATGAACTCATCTGGAAACGTGCCATTGCTTCCCAAATGGCGGATGCCCAACTTGAAAGAACAATTGTAACGATCGGGATATCCACTACCCCTGAGAAATTGATTGCTTCAGGTGAAGTCATTAAGTTTGAGGGATTTTTGAAAGTATACTTAGAAGATACAGATGATGAGCCGGAAGACGAAGAAAATGGGAATAAGGGTCTGATTCCTCCTGTAGATATTGGTCAAAATCTGGATTTGGAAGAATTGAAAGGACGGGAGACATTCTCAAGAGCAGCTCCTAGATATACTGAAGCCTCTTTGGTAAAAAAACTTGAAGAAATGGGTATCGGACGGCCGTCTACTTATGCTCCGACTATTTCTACTATCCAAAAAAGAGAATACGTATCCAAAGAATCTAGGGAAGGCACCGATAGAAACTATACAGAAATGAAAGTGGCCAAAGGCCAATTCTCGAAAGAAACAAAAAAAGAAGTAACCGGAGCAGATAAAAACAAGCTTTTCCCAACCAACATCGCCATGGTAGTCAATGACTTTTTGGTGGAGCATTTTCCCAATGTAATTGACTTCTCTTTTACTGCCAAAGTAGAAAAAGAGTTTGATGACATTGCACATGGCGGACAGAATTGGGAAGATATGATTGAGGGATTCTATAGTAAATTCCATCTTCGAGTGGAAGAAACAGCCAATGTGGCCCGCGCAGACATCAACAGTTCGCGTGAATTGGGCAAAGACCCCAAATCCGGTAAATCCGTATTTGCAAGGCTTGGTAGATTCGGTCCATTGGTTCAGATAGGCGAGCAGGATGATGAACAGAAACAGTTTGCAAGCATGAAAAAAGGGCAATTTATCGAAAATATTACCCTGGAAGATGCATTGGAACTTTTCAAATTACCAAGGGAGGTAGGCTTTTTTGAAGACAAAAAAATAGTGGCGGCAGTGGGGAAATTTGGCCCCTATCTGAGACATAATGACAAGTTTGTATCTCTTGGAAAAGAGCTAGACCCTATGACGATCAATGAGGAAGAAGCTATAAAGCTCATTGAAGAAAAAAGAGATGCTGATGAAAAGAAGCATATCAAAGCCTTTGAAGAAAACCCTGAAATTGAAATATTAAATGGTAGATGGGGTCCTTACATCAAGTTTGGGAAAAATAACTTCAAAATTCCTAAAGGAAGAGAAGCTGAAAGCTTAACTTACGCTGAAACATTAGAAATAATTGAAAATCAGCCTGATACAAAAAAGAAGGGTAAATTTACTAAAAAGAAAGTATAATCAAAAAGGGGCACTGAGCCCCTTTTTTTTTGTATTTATTGAATTTTTTTCGTTTTCTTTTTCTCATTTTTTTCTAGAGATTGAGCCCTTTATTCGATCTTTCACCTCAATGAGAATATTGGAATGAAAAAACTGGTTGTTCTTACCGGAGCCGGAATATCAGCTGAAAGTGGTATCAGCACTTTCCGTGACAGCGGTGGGCTTTGGGAAGGTCATGATGTGATGGAAGTAGCCTCCCCGGAAGGTTGGAGAAAGAACCCCAGCCTCGTTCTTGATTTTTATAACCAAAGAAGAAAGCAGGCACTATCAGTTAAGCCGAATGAAGCCCATTATGAATTGGCTAGATTGGAACAATTTTTTGATGTGACCATTATTACCCAGAATATTGACAACCTCCATGAAAAAGCCGGTTCTACCAAAATTATCCATCTCCATGGGGAGTTATTCAAATCCCAGAGCACGCAGAACCCTGAATTAGTCTATGATATGTCCGGATGGGAAATAAAAATGGGTGATAAATGCGAAATAGGAAGCCAACTGAGACCCTTTATTGTTTGGTTTGGAGAAAACGTCCCCATGATGGAAGCAGCCATCGAAACCACCCTTGATGCAGATATATTTGCAGTAATCGGGACTTCTTTGGTGGTTTATCCTGCTGCAAGTTTGATCCGATATAGCCCTAGAAAAAATCCAAAATACATTGTCGATGTGAAGATTCCAGAAGTATCCTTCACTGAAAATCTTAAAAAAATAGAAGCCCCCGCCTCAATTGGGACCAAAATTATGTCTGAAGAAATCATTTTGAATTATGCATAAAAAAGTAGCCGTAATCGGTGCGGGGCCATCTGGCATTACCGCATTGAAAAATCTTTTGGATCAAGGAATAGATGCCGTAGTATTTGATAGAAATTCGGAAGTGGGAGGAAACTGGGTTTATTCTGAAAATGAAAGCCATTCCAGCGTATTTGAGACCACACACATCATCAGTTCCAAGACGCTTTCCCAATATACCGATTTCACTTTTGATGATTTTGATCCTTCGGTTTCTGATTATCCCTCCCACGATGAGCTGAGAAGGTATTTCCAAGCCTATTCCAATCATTTTGGTCTAAATGAATATATCAGCTTCAATACCATGGTCATTCATTGTGAACTGATCAGCCAAGAAAAATGGGAGATCACTACTGAAACAGATGGTATCCGAAAAACTGAAGAATTCTCAGACCTTGTTGTTTGCAACGGGCATCATTGGAATCCCCGATGGCCAAATTATCCGGGTAAGTTTGAAGGAGAATTTTTGCATTCTCACTCTTTCAAAAAGGCAGAACCCTTCAGAGACAAAAGAGTACTGGTAATTGGAGGTGGCAATTCAGCTTGTGATGTGGCGGTAGAAACAAGCAGAGTCAGCAAAATGACAGCAATTTCATGGAGAAGGGGATATAGGATTATACCAAAGTTCTTTTTTGGTCAACCTTCAGATAAGATCGGTGAACGAAGCGCGTGGATTCCTTTAAAAATCCGAAGTTTCTTCTTCGATATTTTACTTAAAATAATGCTTGGCGACAATCAGCTTTATGGGTTGAGGAATGTTGAAAATAAATTCGGTGAAACCCATCCTACCATCAATGATGAATTGCTTTATAAAATCCGACACGGTAAGGTAAAGCCAAGAATGGATATCAAAAGACTGGAAGGGAAGAAGGTGATTTTCGAAAATGGATTGGAGGAAGAATATGATACCATCATCGCCTGCACGGGCTACTACCTCTCCCACCCTTTCTTTGACAAAAAGTTAATTGACTACAGTGCAGGCCCTGTTCCGCTTTACCTCAAAATGTTCCATCCCGAATACCGAAATCTCTATTTTGTGGGAATGTTCCAACCTTTGGGCTGTATTTGGCCGGGAGCAGAATTGCAGGCAAAGATTATGGCAAGGGAAATAGCAGGGAAATGGACAAGGCCTTCCAATATCAAGGAACTCTGTGAAAAAGAGGTTACCCAACCCCATTACAAGCAGATTGATACACCTAGGCATACGATAACGGTGGATTTTCATGTCTTTAAAAAGCAATTAATGAAATATTTGCCAAAGGATTATGTGTCTAAATCGAAAGTACAAAGAGCCAAAAATCAAGTCAAGGTTCCTTTGGATTCTTAAGATGATTTTCAAATTTCAATTATTTTTTAAGCAAATTGGACCTAATCCCTAACCAACCTTCTAACATGAAACTATCCTTCCCCCACCCTTTGATCATCATGCTTGCCTTTATTGGCATTGCTACATTGTTGACTTATGTCGTTCCTGCCGGGTCATATGACAGGATTGTAGACGAGGCAACAGGGAGGGAAATTGTGGTTCAGGGGAGCTACAAACAACAGCAAAGCAATCCGGTCAGCATAGGAAAAATGTTTCTGACTGTTCCTGAAGGGTTTATTGAAGGAGCTGAGGTGGTGATATTGATATTAATAATCGGGGGAGCATTTTATATTGTTGAAAAGACCGGAGCTTTCAGCCAAGGATTGGAAGTTCTGATTTTCAGGTTTAAAAAAGCAAAATCATATCTGATACTAATTTTGGGTGTTCTCTTTGCCACTATGGGTAATTTAAGTGGCTTTCAGGAGGAGATCATTGCCATGGTGCCTCTTCTGATGGTTTTGGCACACAAAATCGGATATACAAAAACTTCAATAATTGCTTTCAGTTTGGGTTGTGCAGTGATAGGAGGTTCATTTGGTCCTACCAATCCATTTGGAGTAATCATCGCCCAAAAAGTAGCGGAAGTGCCTGTTTTTACCGGTGGCTTGTATAGGATGGTTTTTCTTATTTTGGCACTGACTTTTTGGATCGCATATTTTATAAAAACCGGAAAAGACAATTTTGCTCCAATTACGCTTTCGGACGTAAAACCAAAAAAGCTATCCAATTCTCATGTTCTGATTTTGATTCTTGTAGGACTGACTTTTGGGGTAATGGTTTTTGGCTTAACCAATTGGGATTGGAATTACAATGAGATGTCAGCCATCTTTTTTGCCCTTGGCTTGGCGGCTGGACTGATAGGCAATCTCGGCATCAATGGAACCGCGAGGGCTTATTCTGAAGGTTTTGGGGAGCTGATTTTTGCAGGAGTGATAGTTGGGATGGCAAGAAGCATTTACATGGTTTTACAGGAGGGAATGGTGATTGATACCATAATTCTTGGTTTGTTCAGTCCTTTGGATGGACTGCCACTTGGCTTATCCGGTGTCGCCATGTTGATTGGTCAATGTATTTTACATATTCCTGTTCCCAGCACATCAGGTCAGGCAGTTTTGACCATGCCCTTATTGGCACCTATCGCAGATTTGATTGGAATGTCACGGCAAGTTGTAGTTTTGGCTTACCAATATGGCGCAGGCTTGATGGATTTGGTAACCCCGACCAACGGCGCTTTGATGGCCATTTTGGCAGCTTCGGGTATTTCTTACAAAGAATGGATGAAAGCATCTTGGAAACCAATTCTGATTTTACTCATAATCGCTGCAGTCAGTATTATATTGGGCATCTTTGTTTTTGCTTAAAGTACAAATAAAATTCTTCTTTGATGCTGAGGTGTTATTTCTTATTTCTTCTAAAATAGGTGCCTCAAAATTGTTAAATTTAGATATCAAGAGTGAGATTTTTAATTTAACCCAAAATACCTACTATGAAAAAAGTAACAATCATCTCCATTGATGGAGGTGGAATCAGAGGAATCATCCCAGGGACAATTTTGGCCCTGATCGAGCAAAAGCTACAGGAAAGATTATCCGATCCTGAGGCAAGGCTAGTGGATTATGTTGACTTTGTGGCAGGTACAAGTACAGGTGGCATATTGGGTTGCGGTATGCTTATTCCAAACGAAGAGAATCCCAAAAAACCCAAATATACACTTGCTGAAGTCGTTGATTTGTATTTGAAAAATGGAGAGGGAATTTTTAGTAATCCCTTTTCGCAAAAAGTCAAAACACTTTATGGGCTCAAAGACGAGAAGTATTCTAACTTGAACTTGAAGAAATCCCTAAAAGAATATTTTGGAGACATACCCCTGAGTCAGCTGATCCGACCCTGCCTTTTTACCTCCTATGATTTAGAGAAGAGACAAGCGAAGTTTTTCAAACGTTCCAAAGCCATTGAAAACGAAACCGATGATTTTTTAGTCAGGGACTTAGCTCAGGCCACTTCTGCAGCTCCTACTTATTTTGAAACGGCTTTGATCCAATCCAAATCAGCGGAATCCTTTCCGTTAATTGATGGTGGGGTTTTTGCCAATAATCCGGCCATGTGCGCCTATGCGGAAGCCAGAAAATGTATATTTGGAGACATTGCAAATCCAACCTCGAAAGATATGATGATGATTTCAATCGGAACCGGATCTGTCAAAAAGCCGGTACCCTATAAAAAAGCAAAAAACTTTGGAATGGTTGAATGGATCAAGCCGTTGATTGACATTATGATGTCAGGCAACTCCGAAACCGTTTCCCATCAGTTGGAATGGTTGTTTGACGCCGGCAATAACAGGGAAGGATATATCAGATTGGAACCGGCAATCGGGGATGCCAATGCTGACATGGCAAATGCCACCAAAAAAAATATGGAAGCATTAAAAAGAGCAGGTGTCCAATATGTCGAAAACAACAAGGAAAAGATTGACTACATAATCGAAAATTTAATTGATAATAAATCCTAAAACCTATTCAAAAACATACAATGAATATCAACGACCATCAACCCCTTCCAATGTACAAAGCAAATGACGGAAGGTATGATTCTATGGCATTTAGAAGGTGTGGCAACAGCGGCATTATGCTTCCTATGATTTCCCTTGGACTATGGCACAATTTCGGCCATAATGCTGATTTCAAAAACGCAAGGAACATACTCCGTCAGGCATTCGATTTTGGAATCACCCACTTTGACCTTGCAAATAATTATGGCCCTCCCTACGGATCTGCCGAAGAAACCTTTGGAAGAATCATGGAAAAGGATTTCAGGCCTTACCGGGATGAATTGATTATTTCTACCAAAGCGGGTTGGGATATGTGGCCGGGACCATATGGAAACCATGGATCAAGAAAATACTTGATTGCCTCTCTTGACCAAAGTTTGAAAAGGATGGGACTCGATTACGTTGATGTCTTTTACCACCATAGACCGGATCCCGGAACGCCTCTTGAGGAAACGATGGGTGCTTTGGATCAGATCGTCAGGCAAGGAAAGGCTTTGTATGCGGGAATTTCACAGTACAACGCCGAAGACACTTCAAAAGCTTATAAGATTTTGAAGGAAATGGGAACTCCACTTTTCATCCATCAGCCAAGGTATAGCATGTTTGACAGGTGGGTTGAAGGAGGCTTATTGGAAGTTTTGGGTGAAATGGGTATCGGATCCATCGCTTTCTCACCTTTGGAGCAAGGTATTCTGACTGACAAATACTTAAAGGGAATACCTGAAGACAGCAGAATCGCCAAAGATGGCCGCTATCTCAAAAAAGACCAGGTTTCTGATGAAGTGATCAACAAAGTGAAGGGGCTAAATGAAATAGCCTTGAACAGAGGACAGAGCTTGGCTCAAATGGCAATTGCCTGGCTGCTTAAAGATCCAAGGATTACCACAGTTTTGGTTGGGGTGAGTAAACCTGAACAATTGGCTGAAAATGTTGAAGCTGTCAAAAACCTTACTTTTTCGAAGGAAGAATTGGCGAAGATTGAAAGTATTTTAAAAAAATAATTCGAAGTATTCTAAACCAAAAAAGGCCAAAAATAATCTTTTGGCCTTTTTTGTTAGACAATCAAGAACTTATCTGACGCTGTTCTCCAATGTTGCCAGATAGATATATTTTTGTTCTCTTGCCTGAATTCCTTTTTCCATTGCAGCCCTTTGTTCGGCAGTAGATTCCATATCCTCATATTCCTGGGCATTGAAAAACTGTAGATAATCTTTAAACATATTCATGGTCAAATGGGTATATTTGGCCTCACTGCCAAAAGGGAGCGCTGTCCTCAATAGGCTCCAACTACCCATCAAACCCTTGTCAATTCTATTTTGATGGATTTTCAAAAAGACTTCTTTTTCAGCTTTTTCATATTCCTGAAATTTTCCTTCTACTGCTTTCATCATATCAAACGAAGCTAGGGAGCCTTTTTTAAGATTAAAATTATCCCGGGTCTTTGATATTTCCTGCATATACGCTCTTTGTGATATTTCTCTGCTTTGGATTGCTTCATTGAACTTTTCGACAACTTGCTTTTCGGTTAAATGAGGATAGGCAATCATTGCATATTTGACCATTTCTTCATCCTGAAAGCCATTCATCATGTTTACCGGATTGTCAAAATAAGTGATGGTGATGTACTGGAATTCGCTTGGATCAGCACCCGATTGGAGTGCCCAAAAGTCCCATCCTTTAATTTTTTTATCGTTGACAGCGGCTCGGTAGATTTTTTCCATAAAATCTTTGAATTCGATAAAATCATACGTCTGATTCGACTCTACTTTGATAAACTCAAATACCAGGTAATTCGGCTGCTGGGCATTTGCCATAGAAATGGCCAAAATCCCCACAAACAAGAAAACAATTATTTTTTTCATGATAGTATTATTTTGGGATTAAAGACTAATTGGTAAGTATTTGATAAAATTTAAGTATTATATTTTGAAAATGATAATTATTACCTCATTATTTTTCATTCATTTAATAAATTGGTAAAATATTTTCCATTTTGGGGAAATTCACCAATATGTATCAATCTTACATGTCTGGATTAGGAATAAAAATCTGATATTATTAC
>NZ_CDSBKL010000144.1:0-9634 GCF_977115555.1 Aquiflexum sp. | reverse complement strand
AAAAGAATCTATTCTCATCAGGATAAAATTATGCGACTAAAATATTGACAGCTTCTACTTTGACAATTTCAGGAACTGCCCTTTTGATTGCTTCTTCAACACCGGCTTTCAGTGTCATGGTTGACATAGGGCAGGAACTGCAAGATCCTGTCAGTTCTAATCTTAAAATAAAATCATCGGTCACTTCCACTACTCTTACATTTCCACCATCTGCCTCTAAATAAGGCCTGATGCTATCCAATGCGGCTTCAATTCTTTCACTTAAGGGGAAACTCATTTATCTTATCAATTTACTTGTACAATTTCAGTTTTATTTTTTTCAGCATTTCTGATTGCGATTTGTCTTGCGACTGCTTCTGCCAATGCTGAAAATGCTTTTTCGGTAATTCCTGATTTCAAAACTGCAGGAAAGCCGGAATCACCGCTTTCCCTAATACTCTGCACTATCGGAATCTCTCCCAAAAGAGGGACATCAAACCTTTCTGCAAGTCTTTTTCCTCCTTCTTTTCCGAACAAATAATATTTATTTTCCGGCAATTCTTCTGGCGAAAAATAAGCCATATTTTCCACAACACCTAAGATGGGAACATTTATTTGGGGTTGTCTAAACATGGTCAATCCTTTAGTAGCATCTCCCAAAGCCACTTTTTGAGGAGTGGTAACAATTACTACACCTGTCACAGGTACTGTTTGAACCATGGTCAGGTGTATATCAGAAGTGCCTGGAGGCAGGTCTATCAGAAGGTAATCTAATTCCCCCCACTCGACGTCTCCTATAAATTGTTTCAAGGCAGAACTTGCCATCGGTCCTCTCCATACCACAGCAGAGTCTGCAGGAGTCAAAAAGCCTATCGACATCAATTTAACTCCGTATTGCTCTATTGGTATGATGATGTTTTTTCCATCCAATTGCTTTACAGATGGTTGCTCTGCCTCTACGTTAAACATTATCGGTATAGATGGACCTGAAATATCAGCGTCAATCAATCCGACTTTTGCCCCCATATTTGCCAATGCCACCGCGAGGTTGGAGGCTGTTGTGGACTTTCCAACACCACCTTTTCCTGATGCTATGGCAATGATATTTTTGACCTGGGGAAGCAGAGGAGCATTTGCCCTACTGCTCGTTACATTAGAGCTCATGTGAATATGAAGATCAATTTCATTTCCAAATGTCTCCTTCAAGACTTCTATGCAATTATTCTTAATGACTTCTTTGAGCGGACAGGCAGGAGTGGTAAGTACAACTTTAAAACTGATTTTTTTTCCTTCTACTTCCAGATTCTGAATCATCCCAAGAGTGACCAAATCTTTTTTCAAATCAGGATCCTGAACCTTGGAAAGTGCTTTAAGAATGTCGTTTTTTTCTATTTTCATTTTTAAATGAGGTAAAACCGACTGCAAAATAGGCTATAATTATAGCAATTGAAAAACCTATGTAATACATCAAGCATGAAATATTTCAAAATAATTAACTTTCTTCCCTAGCAATAAGTTTCGTATTGCATCCGTCCTGTTTTTGATGGAATACTTTTTATCTTTGAATCCCAAAATTTAGGAAAAGTGATCAGCAGAAATACCACAGACAAGGTTAGAGAAAGGGTGGACATCGAGGAGGTGGTCAATGATTATGTACCTTTGAAAAAAAAGGGCCAAAACCTCTGGGCCTGCTGTCCTTTTCACAATGAAAGTACCCCTTCTTTCTCCGTTTCTCCTGCCAAACAGATATATAAATGCTTTGGCTGTGGCAAAGCCGGTGACCCGATCCAATTTGTGATGGATATTGAGGGGATCGGCTTCAATTGGCACAGAAATACGGAATCGAAATTGAGGAGGACAAGCAGATTACCCCTGAGGCTGTTCAGGCTTTTAATGAAAAGGAAAGCCTTTATATCGTCCTGAATTTTGCAAAGGACTTTTTTGTGCAAAACCTCCAAACTGAAGAAGGTAAGGCGATTGGATTAAGTTATTTCAAAGAAAGAGGATTTAATCCCTCAATCATTGAAAAGTTTGATCTTGGATATGCCCTTGATGGTTGGGACCATTTGCTCAAATCTGCAAAACAGGCCGGTCATTCTGAAGAAATTTTACTAAAAGCCGGTTTGATCCTTCAAAAAGAAGGTGAGGCCGAAAGGCTGTATGACCGTTTTAGAGGAAGAGTCACTTTCACCATCCATAATCTCGGAGGGAAACCGATTGGATTTGGCGCAAGGATTCTGACTCAAGACAAAAAGCAGCCCAAATACATCAATTCGCCTGAAACAGAGGTTTATCACAAAAGTGACATCCTCTACGGTATTTTTCAGGCAAAAAAATCAATCAGGGAAAAGGATAATTGTTACCTCGTTGAAGGATATACCGATGTGGTCTCTATGCATCTCGCCGGTATCGAGAATGTCGTTGCTTCCTCAGGCACTTCCCTTACCGAAAATCAGATCAAACTGATCAAAAGATTCACGGACAACATCACGGTACTTTATGATGGTGATGCTGCAGGTATCAAGGCATCTCTCAGAGGGATAGACATGATTTTGGAGGGTGGACTGAATGTAAAAGCCGTGGTTTTTCCTCAGGGAGAAGATCCCGACAGTTATTCCCGAAAAGTAGGTTCTCTTGCATTCAAAGAATACCTGGAGGAAAAAGCGCAGGATTTTATCGCTTTCAAGATCGGTCTTTATGCGGAAGAAGCGGCTAAAGATCCAATCAAACAAGCAGATCTGATCCGTCAAGTAGTCAGCAGTTTGGGGAAAATTCCAGATCCCATTATCAGGTCAGTCTATATCAAGCAGTCTGCAAACCTTCTCGATATAGATGAAGATATCATTCAGACCGAACTGAATAAGATCTTTGTCAAGACTGAAAAGGAAAAATACTTCCGGGAACAAAGGGATTTGGAACAGGAAACCAATTTTGAAGACTTACTTCCGACCAAAGAAACGCCTGCTTCTTCCTCTTCGCTTATTTATATTCAGGAACGGGAGATGATGCGTCTTTTGGTCAGTTACGGTTTTGAAATGGTCTCTGAAGAAACAAGGGTTTGTGAATACCTGCTTCAGGAGACGGCAGAACTCAACTTCGAAACAGCAGTTTTTAATAAAATTCTCACTATCTATAAAAATGCTTTGTCAGAAGGCATATTGCCCCAACCTGAATATTTTTTGAATTTTGGTGACCATGAAGTAAAAAATGAAGTCATTCACCTGATCACGAGGAAGTACGAGCTTTCAACACTTTGGGAAACAAGGTTTCAGATTTTCACACATCACGAAGCAGATGACTTGGCCAAGACTGTTTATGATAATGTTTTGCATTTGAAGAAAAAAGTAATCAAAAAATTGCTGGAAGAAGCAAAACATAAAATCAAAGAAGCTGATGATGAGAAATTGGATATAGAAGTAATTAGCCAAAGGCTAGAAATCTACATGGAACTCAAGAAATTTCAGGTGGAAATCGACAGACAATTAGGAATTGTAGTGAGTTATTGACCAAACTTTAATTGGTCAATTCCTGTTTTGTTATGCAAAGGGTACTAATTTTGCGACCTAATTATTCAGAATCCAAAAATCTACCATGTCAAATTCAATTCAGCTCGATTCCATAGAAGAGGCAATAAAAGCAATAAAAAGTGGGGAAGTTATCATTGTTGTAGATGACGAAGACAGGGAGAACGAAGGGGATTTTATCTGTGCTGCAGAAAAAGTCACCCCCGAAATCATCAATTTTATGGCTACCCATGGCCGTGGACTGATCTGTGCACCGCTTATTGAAGACAGGTGTGAACAATTGGGCTTGCAGCTCATGGTTGGAAATAATACTGCAGCATTTGAAACTCCCTTTACTATATCGGTGGATTTGATAGGCCATGGCTGTACCACGGGTATTTCTGCCAGTGACCGTGCCAAAACCATTCGTGCATTGATTGATGACAGTATTCATCCTGACGAATTGGGAAAGCCGGGACATATATTTCCTTTGAAGGCAAAAAGGGGAGGTGTTCTCAGAAGATCAGGTCATACAGAAGCTGCCATAGACTTTGCAAGATTGGCAGGATTGTCTCCTGCAGGCGTACTCGTCGAAATAATGAATGAAGATGGTACAATGGCAAGATTGCCTGACCTAGTTGAGGTGGCCAAGCGATTCGATCTGAAATTGGTTTCTATTAAAGATTTGATTGCTTACCGGTTAAAAAACGAAAGTCTGATCAAAAGAGAAATTGGGGTAGACCTTCCTACCAAATGGGGTGATTTTGACCTGATAGCATTCAGGCAGACCAATACAGAAGACCTTCACCTTGCTTTGATTAAAGGTTCATGGAATATCGACGAACCCATCATGGTCAGGGTACATTCTTCCTGTATTACAGGCGATATCTTTGGCAGTTGTAGGTGTGATTGTGGCCCCCAGCTTCACAAAGCCATGGAAATGGTCGAAAAAGAAGGTAAGGGCATTGTGCTTTATATGAATCAAGAAGGAAGAGGTATAGGGTTGTTGAATAAACTTAAAGCTTATAAACTTCAGGAACAGGGAATGGATACAGTCCAGGCAAATCTTGCACTCGGACTTCCGATGGATAAAAGAGACTATGGGGTAGGGGCGCAGATTTTGAGGGATTTGGGTGTGAGCAAAATCAGGCTGATTTCCAATAATCCTACCAAAAGAGTAGGACTTCTTGGTTATGGACTTGAGATCATTGAACAAATTCCCATTGAAATAGCACCAAATCCTCATAACGAAAAATACTTGACTACCAAGAGGGATAAGATGGGGCATACCATACTTAAAAATGTCAAATAATGGGAGATTTTGACAGGATGAAATTCGATATTCTGCCTAACAAAACTTAAATTGTATCAACCAATTCAATTTAGTATTCGTTATTCATGTGGACCCAAAACCTGAATGAGATGAGGCACATACAACTTACATTTATCTTCGTGTTTTTATTTAACTTGATTGGAGTGGCCCAAAGCGGTCAATTCCCATCAAATATTTGGCATAAAGGACAGATAACTACTACAAATGGACAGGTATTTCAAGGAAGTTTGAAATACGACTTAGAAAACAACCTAGTCCAGCTTCAAGATAGCGGAATTGAAACTTTCGGTGCTTCCAATGTTGTTCAGTTTGAGATTTTCGATGAGCAATATGGGGGAGTGAGGACTTTCTATTCCTTGCCTTATTCCCTTACAGGAGAATACGAAACCCCCATTTTCTTTGAGATTTTGACAGAAGGGAATAATATCGTCCTTTTGTGCAGGGAATATATCACGACTGACAACAGAGGGATGGGTATGTATTCTCCGATGGCTATGAACCCTATTTGGGGCCCTCCCATGTCCGGTGTTTACAAACTTGCCTTTAACTTTTATTTTCTCAAGGATGGAAAAATCCAAAAATATTCTCAAAAGAAAAAAGAACTTCTGGACATCCTCTATGATAGGTCGGACGAGGTGGAATTGTACATGAGAAAAAACAGGCTTACCCATGACCAGCGTGGTGATTTGCTTCGCATTACAGCATATTACAATCAAATAAAATAATTTTTATGTCAAAAAAACCATTGATCTTGGTTTCCAATGATGACGGGATCACTTCCAAAGGCATCAGGGTATTGGTAAATGTGATGAAAAAACTCGGAGATGTCGTGGTGGTTGCGCCCGACAGTCCGCAATCTGGCATGGGGCACGCCATCACTATCGGAGAAACCCTGAGACTTTACGAAGAAGATATTTTTGAAGACGTGATTGCATATAAGTCCAGCGGGACACCGGCAGATTGTGTGAAACTTGCAAAACACCACGTGATGAAAGACCGCCAACCTGATTTAGTAGTGAGCGGAATCAACCATGGAAGCAATACCTCCATTTCAGTATTGTACTCTGGGACAATGTCAGCAGCTATTGAAGGGGCCTTAGAGGGACTTCCTTCGATCGGATTCAGTTTGTGCGATTATTCTTCCAAAGCTGACTTCAGCCATGTGGAAGAGTACGTTTATAAAATCTCCAAGCAGGTTTTGGACCACGGAATTGCAAAGGGAGTTGCTTTGAATGTCAATTTCCCCCCGAAAAGAAACGAACCTATCCGGGGTGTCAAAGTCTGCCGTCAGGCCCATGCCAAATGGCAGGAGGAATTTTCCGAGAGATTTGATCCTAATGGAAGAAAATACTATTGGATGGCGGGTAATTTTGTGAATTTTGACAAAGGAGAAGACAATGACGAATGGGCAATTGCCAATAACTACGTGTCCATCGTTCCCTGCCAATATGACTTGACCGCCCATCATGCTATCAGTCAGATCAATGAAGAATGGAACTGGGATGAATTGTAAACAAAAGGGAGGATATTTCATCCTCCTTTTTGTTTAGGTACCGTATCAATTTATAACCATTTCGCCAGCATCTTTTCACTTTCTTGCCAAAGTCTATCCCTCATTTTCTTGGAATTGGCCTCTGAGGAGGGTTTTAACGGTTTGCTTTTCTTAAAATAATAGCCATTTTTCAATGAATCTATTTTTGATTTTGCAAGGTAAATCGTTGTCTTTGCACCTTCTTCGGCAGTAATCATAAATGGGGCAGAAAGTTTCCATAAGAATCCAAAAAACCCCGAAGTTTCTTTTCCAAAATTGGTTTTGACAACACCTGGGTGGAGTGCATAGGCCTGTAAACCGGCATCTCCGAATTTGTCCGCCAATGATTTGGTAAATAATATATTGAAGAGCTTCACATTAGCATAAGAAACAAATGAGCTGAATTTTTTATTTGCATAATTTAGATCATCGAAATCCACTTTTGCTGCTCGGTGTGCTTCGGAACTTACATTGATGACCTTTGGTCTAGGTGAAGCCAAAAGCAGAGTCATCAGGTGGTGAGTCAAAAGAAAATGGCCCAAATGATTTGCTGCTAGACCCATTTCAAATCCATCTTTGGTGATTTCCTTGTTTTGAAAAATCCCCCCGGCATTGTTGATCAAAACATCTAAACTTGATGTTTTTTCTCCTATGCTTTTGGCGGCAAGGACCACCGATTCCATATCAGTCAGGTCACAATAAATAAATGTGACTTTTTTTTGATCCTGCGTTGAGAGAGTTTCGATTTGCTTTTTTGCCTTTGAGGCATTTCTTGCTATCAAAAAGATTTCATTAAAATGGGGAGCGAGTTGGGAAAAAGCTACTGCTCCGATTCCGGAAGTGGGTCCTGTAATAGCGAGTTTCATTTGTTTTGGTTTTAGTCTTAAAACACTTTTAGCCACATATGGTTCAAGAAAACTAATTTTCAAAGCCCCCAATTTATGCGTGTGACAAATTAAAAAATTTGTATTTTTAGCCAAGTTATTTTCCACAAAATCACAAAAAAGAAACCTGCGGCATTCAGGAATTCGGTTTGTGTTGGGGACTAGCGAGTTACGAGAAACCTACTTCATTATCGAATAGATTCACCTTTACCAAGTGGAAAATCAGAAACCGTTTATTGACATTGATCAAGTTTTTAAAAGCAAAAATCCCGGGCTTCATAAATGGCTGCCGGGGTTTGTGGTGAATTACGTCAAAAGGGTGGTGCATGAAGATGAAATAAACAAAGTCATGGCCAAAATCGGTCATTTATATGGAATGGAATTCGTCAATGCGCTGATCGGGGAGTTTGGAGTGGAGGTGACGCTTACAGGAGCAGAAAACATACCCATTGACAGACCGGTTATTTTTGCTTCTAACCATCCTTTGGGTGGAATGGACGGGATAGCCTTCATGTATGCTTTGGGAAAATACAGGACAGACCTGAGATTTTTGGTCAATGACATCCTGACCAATATCAAAAACTTTGAGCCCCTTTTTGTTCCGGTCAATAAACTTGGATCCAATAGCAGGGACGTTTCGAAGCTGATTGAAGATACCTATGGTGGTAAGTTTGCTGTTTTGGTTTTTCCTGCCGGATTGGTTTCCCGAAAACAGGAGGTGGGAATCAAAGATCTTGAATGGAAAAAAAGTTTTATAAGCAAATCCAAAAAATATAAAAAGGACATTGTCCCGGTATACATAGAAGGAAGAAATTCAAATTTCTTCTATAACTTCGCCAATCTAAGAAAAAGGATAGGTTTCAAAACCAATATTGAAATGTTTTATCTTCCGGATGAAATGTTTTCCCAAAGAGGTAAAAAAGTAATCATCCATGTAGGAAAACCGATTCCTTACGGTTACTTTGATAAATCAAAAAGTGAAAGCGAATGGGCCGAGGAAGTAAAGCATATTGTTTATAGAATGGCCTAAATTATAGATGTATGCAAGCGCTAATCCCGGCAATTGACAGAGAATTATTAAAAAAGGAACTTACTCCCGAAAGGTTCCTGCGTTATTCTAATAATGGGAACAACTTGATTTATTTGATCAACCACCATAATTCTCCCAACACTTTAAGAGAAATTGGAAGGTTGAGGGAATTGACATTCAGGGCAGCTGGTGGAGGGACTGGACTCTCTCTCGATATTGATGACAATGACATTCTCCCAGACTGTTACCAGCAACTCATCACTTGGAACCCTGAAGATGAAGAGATTGTAGCCGGATATAGGCTTATAAAATGTAGAGAAGCAGGAATAGACAAAGAAGGAAATATCAACCTGTCTACAGCCCATTTATTTTCTTTTTCAGACAAATTCATAGAAGAATATATTCCATCAACTATTGAACTTGGAAGGTCATTTGTTCAGCCTCAGTACCAACCAAGTCTGAATAACAGAAAAGGAATTTTTTCTTTGGACAACCTTTGGGATGGCTTAGGTGCGGTGGTAAAGCTTAATCCTGATATCAAATACCTTTTTGGAAAAGTAACGATGTACCCACATTATAACCGGGAAGCCAGGGATTTTTTGTTGTATTTTATGCACTATTATTTTCCTGACAATGAAAATCTGGTCTCTCCCCATGAGTCTTTGAGGTTGACTTATGAAACAGACGTTTCTGAATTTTCCAAGCAGATCAATGGTCTTGATTATAAGGAAGGATACAAAGTCCTCAATAGCAGGGTAAGGGCTTTAGGGGAGAATATTCCTCCGTTGATCAATACCTATATGAACCTATCCCCGACGATGAAATCTTTTGGCACTGCGATGAATGATGAGTTTGGTGCTGTTGAAGAAACGGGTATTTTGATCACTTTAGAAGACATATATGAGAGTAAAAAACAAAGACATATCGAGACTTTTGAGCGGGATAGGATTTTTGGAAGCAGAGGGTAGGAATTATGAAAAAAACAGTAATCATAGGAGCATCCACAAATCCTTCAAGGTATGCCTACTTGGCTGCAGAGATGCTGTCAGAACGTCAAATTCCGATAGTACCTGTTGGGATCAAAACAGGCGTCGTTTTTGGCAATGAAATTTTGAACATTAGGGAAAAACCCGCAGTGAAGGGTGTTGACACAGTGACACTCTACCTTGGTCCTCAAAACCAAACTGAATGGTATGATTACATCATTTCATTAAAGCCAAAAAGAATCATTTTCAATCCCGGTACAGAGAATCCTGCATTTGAAAAACTTGGCAATGCAAACGGCATAAAAACTATGGAAGGATGTACTCTTGTTTTGTTGAGTACCGGTCAATATTGATTTTTTCTTGTTTCTAAAAAAATGTTCATACACCA
>NZ_CDSBKL010000143.1:0-9652 GCF_977115555.1 Aquiflexum sp. | reverse complement strand
ACGGTAAATTGTAAGGGGTATGTTCTGAGTATTAAGGTGAGTTTCCTTTTGAAGATCTAATATCTCACTGAATAAATATTCTTGCCCTTATTCTTTTTTGGGTCCTCAAAATCTTCACCGCAATTGGAAGCTTCCTACATAATAATCCAAATCAACCTTTACTTCAGTCTTTTGGGAGACTTTCAATTCGCTCCATTTTGTGCTTGGAACAACCCGGACTTTGGTTTCTCCAAATTCCAAGTCCACCGGCATGTCAAAAGAAGCAATACAATTGGTCCATCGGTAATGGAGTGTCTGCTCATCTGAATAATAATACTCTAGCACAGGCAGGGAACTGTTTCTTAGGTATTGGTCAAAGAAACTGGAAAGGTCTATTCCGATTTCCATGGAAAGGTAATCTTCCACTTGGGCTGTGGTAACAGTCTGATGGTAAAATTCGCTGTTTAGCCCACGGAGGATTTTTCTCCATTTTTCATCGTTATTGAGGATTTCACGGAGGGTATTCAGGATATTTCCTCCTTTGTAATACATATCCCCCGATCCCCTGCTGTTGACGCTGTATCGGCCGATGATGGGCAGTTTGTTGTCGATCCGACTCCTAGTACCACGCACATATTCCTGACCGGCTTCTTTTCCATAATGATACTCCAAAAAGAGGCTTTCAGAATAATTGGTAAAACTTTCATGTATCCACATGTCTGCCACATCCTTGTAGGTGATGTTATTGGCAAACCACTCATGTCCTGATTCATGGACAATGATAAAATCAAACTTCATCCCCCACCCTGTTCCGCTCAGATCCGTACCGCGGTAGCCATTTTGGTAGCCGTTGCCATAGGTGACCGAACTCTGATGCTCCATGCCGAGATATGGCGCCTCAACCAGTTTGTAGCTGTCTTCATAAAAAGGATAAGGTCCAAACCAATGTTCAAAAGCTTCCATCATCCGTCCTGCATCTGCAAATTGCTTTTTGGCTTTCTCCAGATTTCCCCGCATCACATAGTATTCCATATCGAGTAGGCCTTTTTCGCCCTGATATTTCTCAGAGAAATGGACATAGTCGCCGATGTTGATATTTACACCATAGTCATTGATGGGATTGCTCACAAACCAATGAAAAGTCTTGGTATTTCCATGGGTTTCTATTTTTCTCAATCGGCCGTTGGAAATGTTCATCAGGTTCTTAGGAACCGTCACGCTGATCAGCATGCTGTCCACTTCATCTGCAGGATGGTCTTTGCTTGGCCACCAGATACTCGAACCGATTCCCTGATTGGAAGATGCGATAAAATGATTGCCGTTTTCATCCTTTTGCCATGTGATTCCTCCATCCCAAGGCGGACGTACCGCTTCTTTGGGTTGGCCTTCATAGGAAATGATGACTTCTTCGAATTCACCCGGAACCTGCTTTTTTGTAAGGCTGATAAAATGAGCAGCTCCCTCCTTTCGGATTTCCAGGTTTTGTCCATCCTGCTTTGCATCCAAGATCTTCAAAGGCTCCTGAAGGTCAATCTGTAGGATTTGATGGGCTTTCTTCACTTGGTACCGTACCGTATTGGTTCCTTTGATGGATTTGGTTTCCGGAAATACTTCCACAGCAAGGTGGTAGTAATTCAGATCCCACCATGCCCGTTCCGGAGTGATGCTTCCCCTCAGTGTATCTGCTCGGGTAAACTTTTGCTCTTGGGAATAAGCAAATGTGACAATCAGAAAAAGAAAAATAGTGGTAGGAAGTTTTGAATTAAGGTTCATGGGTAGAAATGATTCGCGTATCTTTCAATAATACCAAAATATTATTACATCTACTTAAATTTTTCATCTCCTATCCTAATTCTAATGGTATAATCTCCTTATAATCAGTAAGTATCAATTATTTTTTCTTTCTTCTAAGCAATAATTTATTAAATTGACCAAGGTTTAATCTTTTATGCCATGGAAGCACAATACGAACTAGTCGTCAATATCATGATCGGTTTTGTGGTTGTTTATTTTGTGATTGAAATTCTGCTTAATCTCAATGACATTGACAATGACACTTCGAATATGGTTTTGTTGGAATGGTCAAAAGGCAAATTTTTCTTCATCCCATTTGCACTTGGAGCCATAGCGGGACACCTTTTTTTGGGGACAAGTGATTCTGGATTTAAATTGTCCAATGGCATGTACCCCGTTTTGATTTTATTCGGATTGACAATTATCATGTTGGTGATAGGAAACAAAGTAAATTTTGTCAAAACAAAGTTATTCCTGACCGTCCTTTTAGCCGTCGGCCTTTTGTATGGTCACTTATTTTGGTCCATGAATTATAGATGACAATATGAAAAACCTAAAGAGATTTCTAAAAAGTCATTTGTCTGATATCAGGATTGTTAAAATAATTATTGCCTCCCTGTTGGGTATCATGTTGGTCATTGATATTGTTTTGGTGGCCTTGGAAAAAAAAGACTTTCCTACCTTCAGCTATGTGGTCAGAGACATGAGACACAATCTTATTTGGTTTACTTTCCTTTATGGGGGCTTGGTTTCCAAGATTTTTTTCAATAGAAAAGTGGGTGAAAAGGAAAAAGAAGTAACCGGATTGATGGCTTATTTCTCCATGGTTTTGCTGCTGTATTGCCTTGGAAGAATTATCACTGTTCCCCCAAGCCTATTACTTCAGCTTTTGTTATTGGTCACAGGAGGAATCCTTGCGTACAGGGCTTGGCCGCAGTATAAGTAAACCATTTCCATGATTTCAGGATTATCAAGGTTGCCCTGCTTCTTACAGCCATTTTACAGATTTCTATTCCAACTATATAATGAAAAAGGCTTTTCTTTCTGATCTAATTATCAAGAGGAAGTTTTTTCCTTTATTCGATTAACTTCTCACTTCTTGTATTTTCTTTCCTCCCTCATTTTATCCTTCTACTGATTTCCTCCCCGATCTTGAGCAAAGCCTCACTTTCTTCCTTGGTAAAATCATAAGGCACAGGTTTGGCAATTCCAAGGGTTCCAAACAGTTCACCTTCTAACATCATGGGGGCGGCAATAGACCCTTCCACTTTGGTTTCTTTGGCTGCAGGTCGGGCTACCCCGGATGCATCAGTCTGAAGGTTGCACATTTCTACAGGTTGCCTGCGCTCGGCGGCGATTCCGGCCATTCCCTTACCAATCGGTATGACAGACATTTTCGGCAATAAAAATTCCGGAATCCCTTTCTGTGCTTTCAGCATCAATAAGTTGGTCTCTTTGTCCAGAGTATGAATAGTGCCCGTGGTACAGTCAAAGGCTGAAATAATGCTTTCGAGCAATTCCTGCCAATTGAGGTCTCCTTTAGTTTCTTTGATGGATTCAAAAATTGATATTGTGTTGTTCATTTGATTTGATTTAATTAGATTAATTTCCTCTTGCTTTTCATTTTTTACCTTTTACTTCCGTCTTCTGTCTTCCGTCTTTTTATAATTCAATCTCCGCCTCAAAGCTCACTTTCTTCCCCTCCCCTTCAAAGCTGTTGATAAATGTAAGCTTTGCATTTTCTCCTTCAAATGTGATCCTTATGATTTCAGTATGTGGACTTTCAATATACCGGAGCTGAAGTTCGATGGCATTCACATCTATCCACGCAAAGCTTCCTGCAATTTTGAATGGCGCCAATCCGACCTGCTGATTTTGAGCGAAAGTAAAGAGATTTGGCCCTACCCTATCTGTTTCATCCTTGATCCATTTTCCTGACCCAAAGATCAACTTGTAAGTTTCGGGACCTTGAACATAATTCAAAAGACAAATCCGATTTTGAAAATTCAATGAAAAGGAATCTATTTTGTCATTATTGGTATTGACTGTGTATTTTTTTCCATTCACCTGTTTTTCCGATTCAGGGCTATTTTCGCTCTTCAAAGGCTTCAGAGAAAGCTCACTTAGCCGCTTTTTCATTTCTTGGTCTTGGTCAGAAACCTTATCAAATGCCGGCAGGAGATTATTCCAAACCAAGTCAATCAATCCTTGGAGATCATTTGTTTCCGAAGTGAGGATAATGACTGCATCTAAATCGGGCAGGATCAGAATAAACTGTCCAAAAGCCCCATCTGCACGGTAGGAATTGTTCCGACTTCTCCACATCTGATAGGCATAACCCTGAATCCAATCATTGGAGGCCATTTTTTCAGGTGAAGCTCCGGGTTCTTGAAGAATTTTCAAAGTGCTTGCTTCCTCAATCCATGACTCGGGCAGGATTTGTATTCCATTCCATTTACCTTTTTGCAAAAACAGCTGACCGAATTTTGCCATATCTTCAGTTTTGACCCTGATTCCCCATCCCCCAACCTGGATTCCATCCAAATCAGTTTCCCAATCCAAACCGGTTATTCCTAATGGTTTCAATAATCTTGGTTCCAAATAGTCCAACAGTGTCTGACCTGTGACTTTTTGGATGATGGCTGATAGCATGTAGCTTGCTGAAGTGTTATATAAGAATTTTATGCCCGGTTCATTGGCAATCGGCATTTCCAAGAAAGTAGCAACCCAATTTTTGGTTGTAAACACCTCTTGGTTAAAGCTTTTTTCATGTCCCACACTCATTGTCAGCAGGTCTTTGATCTCAAGTTGGGATAGATTTGGACTAACACTTTTGGGCAAATATTCAGGAAAAAAAGAAATGACTTTATCAGTAACTTTTAGCTTATTTTCTGCAACCGCAAAACCTATAGCTGTTGCTGTAAAGCTTTTGCTGACCGAATACATGGTATGCTTCAGTTCCGGTTTATATGGATCCCACCATCCTTCTGCAATCACTTTACCATGTCTCAGCATCATAAAGCTATGGACTTCGTGGTTGCTTTTTTCTACTTCATTGATAAAATCCAGAATACCTTGGGAAGAAACTTTTTGGGCTGCAGGCGTACTTCGGGGTAAGGAATTGACATTTTGTGCAGTTGCCAAATTGAAAAAAAACAAAAGCAGGCATAAAGAAATGAAGGTTTTCATAGGGTTGTCTTATTGCTAATCTAGAAACATCACGGTAAGTTATTCAATTCAGGAAAAATATTAATGCGGCAGAAATTAATTATTTGAATGGAGAAGAAATTAAAAAAGGCTGGCTATTTGGAGCCAACCTTTTGAAGTCGAGGTATAGGAGCTTAAATCTTCTCAAATATCAAACGGGCATGTCCCATGATTTCCCTTTCGAAGCAAACCCTGTTTGGTCTGACCCTGAGGATGGCAAGCTGATGCCTGAATTCCTTGTCTGTGAAGAGTTTTGGTACCAAAGAAGCGAACCATAAATACTTCTTCAAATTGAACTTATAGAAAAGCTTTGTCCATTCTCTGTTGGTTTTGATATAATCCAGTCTTCCGTCACTGTAAAAGGTATTTTTGAAAAACGGGGCAGCTGTTCGGATTATATGTTCATGCCCATATGCTATCCAAGAATCCGGATTATGCTTCAGTAGCAAAGCAAAGATATAGCTGTCCGAATCTTTTGGTGCATTGATATCAATCTTGTCAAAGGGAATCATGTTTTTTTCAAAGACCATACTTTGCATATAAAACTTCCCTCCTGGATTTAGCAAATTGGCCACATGTTTGAAATAATCTTCATATACTTCATCCTGCTTTCCGTTCAGGTAGTCTTTTACTGAAGCTACATGCTCAAAACTTCCAAATGCAGTCACTGCGTCAAAAGTCCCAAAATCTTCAGGCTTCACAAATCTCGCATCTTTGATAAAGGCCTTTAAACCATTTTCACGACAAGCTTTAACCTGACCGTCAGATAGATTGACACCGATTCCATCCGCACCCACAACATCCCTCAAGTATTTTAGCCATCCACCCCATCCACAACCTAAGTCCAAAACTTTACTTCCTTTTTTAATGCCAAGTTCCTTGGTTACAAATTCATACTTTTTGAGCTGGGCTTCTTCTAAGCTCATCGAATAATCCCCATTGTACATCGCATTACTGAAATGGGCATTTTCACCGAGACTAGTTCTGATGAATTTGTCAATGTTGGTGTAGGTGAAGTCCATTTCCTTTTTCTTGTCCCACTCCTGTCCTTCGCGTTCAGCGACGCTTGAACCGACCCATTTCTTTTTTAAATTTTCCTTGGTTATTTCTTCTGTTTCCATGTTGTTTGGCGTTTTGTTAAGGCTTTTGAATAAAAATAAAATATTGGGAATCAATACCTTGCTTAATTTAACAAAAAAAATCTTGGTCTGCAAAAAGGAAATAAATTATCCTGTTAGACTAAAAAAAGTGAATCTTTTAAAAGAAATTTTTAACCAATTTCAAGGTTATAAAACCTGCTGGCATTTCTGCCAAAAAAGCTTTCCTGTTCATCCGGGGATAGTTTTGAAAAGAAATTTTGGGTAATTCCTAAGACATTTTCGTAGGAGGCTGATAAAGTACAAACAGGCCAATCTGACCCATACATTACCCTTTCGATTCCAAATGACTCCAATACAGTTTCAATGTAAGGAGTGAAATCTTCGGTTTTCCAATTGTTCCATTCCGCTTCTGTGACCATACCCGAGATTTTGCAATGGACATTGTCAAGGGAAGCTATGTTTTGTAAATCTTTTTTCCATTGGTCAATTTCACCCATTTTAATGTTTGGTTTGGCCAAATGGTCAATGACAAAAAGTTGATTTGGAAATGTTTTGGCCAAAATAAAGGCATTGGCTAGATGCTGTGGGAAAATCAAAATATCATATGTGTATCCGAAGTCTTTGAGTTTGCTGATTCCATTTAAAAATGTCGGTCGCAACATTAAATCAATATCAGGTTCATCTTGGAGGATGTGTCTAAATCCTTTGATTTTTGGAAAATGTGTATAAAAATCCAAGCGGTCTGAAATATCCTTTGACTGCAAGTCAATCCATCCGACGACTCCTTTGACAAATGAATGCTTTTCTGCCAATGAGAGCAAAAAGCTGTTTTCAGCTTCTGATTGGCTAGCTTGAATCGCAACACAGCCATCAAATCCTAAAACATCAAAATGGGGTTTCAGGTTTTGGGGAAGAAAGTCCTTTTGGATTACTGCCATTTCTTCATTCATCCAAGAATGTACATTTGGATCATAAACCCAAAAATGTTGGTGACTGTCTATTCGCATTACAGGATTCTTTGCAGTTTGCATTTATCCTGTATAATTAGCTCAAATTATGTGTTTAAGCAATCGAAGCCATGATTTTTGGAATATGACGTCGAAAAATAATTATTCCTTTTTAGTGAAAAACTGACAAAAAAAGAAGCCGGAGAATTTTCCCCGGCCTCAATGCAGTACAAATAAACCCTACTTTCCAAATTCAAAAACATGTTTGCCTTTGATGGCTAGTACTCTTCCGGTTCCAATAGAAGTGGTTTCCCATTCCAATCCCAACCTCAATGCGGTATCTGTCAGGTTTTCAACTGACATCACAAGTCCATCATTTCTTTTAATAGAAGTAGCCTGATCATTATCAAAAAGCCAGCTTCCACTTGCCGGCCAAATCACTTTACCGTTTGTTGAACTGTAATTAGTATTGGTAAATGTCAAGGTTAGGTCTTTATAGACACTTGTTTGGTCTACACCGTCGACAGTTACTTTGGTCATTTTCCAAGTAGCTGCAGTAAGTTTTTCAGTTGCGATATCCTTAGCAGAAGGTTGTGGTGTCTCATCATCTTTACAGCTTGAAAGAGAAATAGACAATAAAACTATCATTGAAAGCACCAACCGGGAAATCCAAATTTGAATATTTTGTTTTTTCATTTTTTCGTGAATTGAGGTGAATGATTCATATTTCGTTTTTAATCCGGCCATAACCAGAAGGATTATGGCCGGATGAAAACAACATACTCCTTATTTTTTAATGACTCTTAAAGGATAGCTTTTATTTCCTTGCTGTATCCATAGCACATAAATTCCCGGTGCAAGATTCTGAACATTAGCTGAATAAATCTCATTTGACAATTCAAATTGAATTGGATTTGAACGCCCTGCCATGTCTATCATTTCTGCACTTCTGATTGGACCATTGATCCCTTTCAGGTGGATGTAGCTTTCTGCAGGATTAGGATAAACAGTCAATTCCTCGATCTTCCCGATTTCGGCGCTATTGATGATCAATGAAACCTCATCTGATAATGCGCTAAGACAATCATCCACTTTAACCTGCACAGTGAATGTTCCAAAAGAGGTTACCGTCAAAGTCTGTCCTACAGCTCCTGTTATTGCTGTTCCATCTAAAAACCATTGGTTTCCTGTAGCAGCACTGGAAGTCAAAGTAACTGATTCAGTATTTGCCCCGGAAACTGAGATTGATGGTTTTGCAGGATTGATACAGAAACTTTGAGAAACAGGCTCAGCCGGCAGGAATTCATTGTTTCCAGCTTGTGAAGCTGTGATTACAGCCCTTCCTGCTTTTGCCATTGTTGCCATGTTTCCTGCCATGGTTACTTTATCATCTTCAGAAGAATAAGTAATGGAAAGACCTGATGTGGATGAAGCATTCATAGCAACGGGAGCGTCACCAAGGGTTTTATTGGCAATGGCAGGAAATGTAATAACCTGAGATTTTAATTCCGTCGCTGCACCAAAAGCCATGTCATCAAAGTAATAGGTCTTTTCTCCTGCCACAGCTCCGGTTGTACCAAAGTTGAAGAAGATGGAAGCTTTGTTGTAATTGAAACCTAAGTTAAGGGCTGCGGTTTCCGGTACGTGTGAGCCAAAGTCAAAGGTCAATGTTTCCCATGCCGCTGCTACTGTTGTGGTGGCTTCTGTTTCCACAGATTTCGTTGGATCCAAGTGATCTTCCACTTTCAGTCGGACTTTGATCCCTGCATCCGGAGACCATACCCTGACAGTCATTTTCTTGTCAGTTGAAGTAAATGGTATTTTACTGCTGAATCCTGTCTGAACACCTCCTGTTACCGCTGTCACAGTGGTACCTGCCCAAAGTTCGGCAGTAGCTGTTTTGATCACTTTGGCAACTTTGTTGGTGGCCAATGTCGGGTCTTCCACTATAGAAGATTCCTCTGCTCCTCCAAATCCCACTAAGCCGTAGTTGACATCGGTTTCATCAAAGGTCACAGGAAGGTTCATTTGGTTGGGGTCCTCTCCCGGTCCTCCACCATCTCCTGATGTAAGGGCAATATCATCTATGAGATAAGTGAAGTTGGCAGTTCCGTCACCCATTGTGCCCAGGTCAAAAATCAAAATCACTTTCTGATAAGTGTTTGCAGTATTGATTGCGGAATAATCGAAACTGAGTTCCTCCCATTCATTGGCTTTGGTTCCGGTTGCTTCTTTTTCAAAGAATATACCTGCGTTGTCCTGATTTTCCACTTTCAGGAGAAGCTTGGCTCCTACTCTTGGCATAAACACTTTAGCCTTGAATATCTTCCCTTCAGAAAAATCAATCGGAGAAGCCAATGGAATAACGGATCCGGCATAAACCTGACCGTTTCCTTTAACCATCTTTGCAATTTGGTTACTTGTGTTGATACCTGACTTCTGGTTATTTTCTATCCTGGTTAATTCCCCTCCTTCAAAGTTGACAAAGTCATAACTCAGGTCATTAGACTCGAAATCCAAAGGAACAGTAGGCAATGGATTTCCATCTCCTCCGCCTGTATCGCCGACCACAAAAGCCATGTCATCAAAGTAATAGGTCTTTTCTCCTGCCACAGCTCCGGTTGT
>NZ_CDSBKL010000142.1:0-9676 GCF_977115555.1 Aquiflexum sp. | reverse complement strand
GATGTCAAAAAACAATACAAACGCAACCATAACCTTTGGGATATTGCTGAGGAAGATATTCCCGTTTTTGGGACCATCGCTTCGCAGTTCAATGATCCGGGGATGAACAACTTGTACAAGGCCATCATCCATAAATTGGTGGAGAAAACCGGTGTTGACCTACATACCTCCTTTGAACTCAGTAAGGAAATGTCGGAGAAAATCTACATCATCCCTCCGTCAAGGACGCGCTATCTGTCAGAAATCTCCGAGAATAACCGTGGTTATGACAAATGGGTGTTAGCCCAAAAGGAAGTCGCCCAAAAACTTTACAGCATCCAAAAATCCATCGAAGCAGTCAAGACCACCAAAGTGGCAGATGTAGATAGATTGGTCAAAGAACTCCAGGAAGTCTATGCACAAGTAGAGTTGGAACTCGATCCCAAAAACAAAAAATGGCTGGAGCAATGGCCAGAAAAAGCCCAAAAGTACGTAGATGATTTCTACGTGTTCAAAGTGAGGGACAAGGAAATCAAGATTCAGACCTATTACACTTCACTTTCCCAATCCAAAATTTCGAAGATTTCCCTCCCAAAATATGAAGCATGGGGAGATTTGTTGAAATGGGGATTGACTGAAAATGTTCCAGGAGAGTTCCCCTATACTTCCGGTGTATTTCCTTTCAAAAGAGAAGGGGAAGATCCTACAAGAATGTTTGCCGGAGAAGGCGGACCAGAGCGGACCAACAAGCGTTTCCACTACGTATCCAAAGGTTTGCCTGCCAAGAGGCTTTCAACGGCATTTGATTCAGTAACCTTGTACGGGGAAGACCCGGATTACAGACCGGACATTTATGGCAAAATCGGAAATTCAGGTGTCAATATTTGTTGCTTGGATGATGCCAAGAAGCTATATTCAGGATTTAACCTCGCCAACCCCATGACTTCGGTCTCCATGACTATCAATGGTCCTGCAGCAGCAATGACGGCCTTTTTTATGAATGCAGCCATCGATCAGCAATGTGAGATCTATATCAAAGAACAAGGCTTGGAAGAGGAAGTCAATGCCAAGATTGAAGCTATTTATCAAGCAAAAGGTGTAGCAAGGCCCACATACAATGCTCCCATTCCAGAAGGAAATGACGGTCTAGGGCTGATGCTGATTGGAGTGACCGGCGATCAGGTATTGCCGAAGGAAGTCTATGAAAAAATCAAGGCATATACCTTGGCCAATGTCAGGGGAACTGTACAGGCCGATATCCTCAAAGAAGACCAAGCTCAGAATACCTGTATTTTCTCCACTGAATTTTCTCTGAGATTGATGGGGGACATGCAGCAATATTTTATCGATCAAAATATCAGGAATTTCTATTCTGTGTCTATTTCGGGATACCATATAGCCGAAGCAGGTGCCAATCCCATTACTCAGTTGGCGTTGACACTTTCCAATGGCTTTACCTATGTGGAATATTATGTATCAAGGGGAATGGACATCAACCAATTTGCGCCGAACCTTTCCTTTTTCTTTTCCAATGGGATCGACCCGGAATATGCGGTAATCGGCAGGGTGGCAAGAAGGATTTGGGCAAAGGCAATGAAATTGAAATATGGCGCGAATGAGCGTTCACAAATGCTCAAGTACCATATCCAGACTTCAGGACGCTCGCTACATGCGCAGGAGATTGACTTCAATGATATCCGTACGACGCTACAGGCATTGTATGCTATCTATGACAATTGTAATTCCCTTCACACCAATGCTTATGATGAAGCCATTACCACCCCTACAGAAGCATCCGTTCGCAGGGCAATGGCGATCCAACTAATCATCAACAAAGAATTGGGATTGGCAAAGAATGAGAATCCTATCCAAGGTGCTTTTATCATAGAAGAACTTACCGATTTGGTGGAGGAAGCGGTTTACAAAGAGTTTGATAGGATTACCGAAAGGGGAGGAGTGCTCGGAGCTATGGAGACTATGTACCAAAGGGGCAAAATCCAAGAAGAAAGCCTTTATTATGAGACATTGAAACATACAGGGGAATATCCGATTATTGGGGTTAATACCTTTCTTTCTTCAGAAGGCTCGCCCACTGTCATTCCCGGCGAGGTCATCCGTGCCACTCAGGAAGAAAAAGAAGGCCAGATTCAGACCCTGATCCAACTCCATGGAAAAAACGCTGATCTTACCCCAAGTCAATTGAACGAACTTCAGTTTGTAGCTGTTCGAAATGAAAACATATTTGAAAGACTCATGGAGGCAGCCAAGACTTGTTCGCTTGGACAGATTACAAGGGCCCTCTACGAAGTCGGAGGTCAGTACAGAAGGAATATGTGAGGCGAAGTTGGAAGTTAGGATGTAAGGAAGCATGGAAGTAAAAGGTAAGAGGTGAAAGGAAGTTTGAAGTCAGAAGTAGGAGGTAAAAGTAAAAGCAGAGCCGTAAAAGGCTCCCCCTTGTATGGGCCTGTTGGCCAGAATCAGTTAACCAATTAACCCAATAACCAATAACGATTAACCCAATAACCAAATTACAAATAACCTATAAACCAACCGCAATGAGCAAAAAACACGTCACCGTCAGAATGAAGGCGGATATGGAATATGAATCCATTAATCACTTTGGCAACAAAGTTGATATCGATATGTATGACAGCGAGCACAAAAAAGCCCAATCTCCAATGGAATTGCTTTTATCGGCTTTAGGCGGTTGTTCTGCGGTCGATGCCGTTCTGATGATGAAAAAGAAAAGAAGAACGATCACAGATTTTTTTATTGAGATCATCGGTATCAGGCATGAGGGTATACCAAAGTATTACACTGAGATTGATATGAAGTTTGTTTTGGTTTCACCGGATGCCACTGAGGAGGAATTTGCCAAAGTCGTGACTTTAGCGGTTGATAAATACTGCTCGGTAGCTTCTTCATTAAAATCTGAAATCAGGCATATTTCCGAGGTAAGGAGACCGGAATGAGGGTAGTCAACGAGTTTTCAAAGGACGGGATCAGGGTTTCGGTGTTTTCTTGGAACAATAAATACCTGCTAAAGTATGAATTGGGTCCTATGGAACAAACCTTCAAGATTCCGGAGACGGACATCTTGGAGGAATCTGACCTTGATTCATTTTATCAGGGGGAATTTTTTGATAAGGTTGTTTCAAGATTTAAAGAAATGGGTGAAAGCTTTCAAAAACAGCTTGAAAATCTTTAGATTTAAGAATTAACATAATTGCTGAACATGAAGGGTTTATTCTATTTCTGTTTTTTTGTCTCTATCTGTTTATTTTCCTGTTGCCCGCCTAAAGAATCTGAAAACACAACTGATTTCTTTGAAATCAATTCTTTCATTTCATTACTCGAATACGACCTTGGAGTTATTGAAGATGAAATTGTGCGGCTTGGTAGATTCTCCGAGGAACTTTTTGTAGACAAGAAAACCAAACTGGCAAATGCTGATCCTTATAAATACAAAATAGTAGGCGTTTCGGCCAATTCGGAACCCGGAGCCAATCCTGAAAAGAGTTCACTTTTTATTCCCACCATTTCAACTAATAAAGAAGCGGTCAAAGAACTTATTTTATTGACCAATCCTTTGGATGATGAATTCAAAAGAATTGTAAAGGAAATCCCGGTTATATCCCAGGCTTATTTTAATTCCAAATACCATCTAAACAGGCTTTACCCTCCCTATGATGTAAATTTATTGGAGCCGGATATTGATGTTACAAATTTCAATTTTTATTATCAGGGAGATGAGAAAAACAATCCTTCGAGGGCTCCGGCCTGGGTGGATGAGATTTACATTGATCCTGTGGGTAGGGGATGGATGATTACCTTGACATATCCTGTCTATGCAGAAGATGAATTAAAAATGGTTTTGGGATTTGACATCACACTGAATGATATCATAGAAAATTACATCAACAAAACCTCAAACCAACTCCTCATCATCGATGGGACCGGGACAGTAGTGGCAGGAAAGACTAAAGCCATTGAAGCGCTATCATTGCCTTCGTTAAAAAATTATACCTATACACAGACCATTACCTCAGACAGTTTTAGGAAAGAAGATTTTAACTTATTTAAAAGCAAGGATAAAGACGTCCGAATGATTGCAGATAAAATAATCAATTCCAACGAACAGGTTTTATTTTTATCAGAGAATAAAACAAAACTCAAAGTTCTATCTAAAAAAATGGACAAACTAGATTGGTATGTTCTGGAAATCCAATTTTAAATGATTCGCAAAGATTATTCACTCCCAAAATCCGAAACAGGACTATACCGCATTTTAGTGGTATTGGGGATTTTTGTTGTTTTTTTGATCACTTTTTTAGGTCTTGCTTTCTTTCAGGTACTCAGTGATAACCAAATCAACTCAAGTAAATTCACTCTAAATAAGCAGGCAGAGCTTGCCTCCAAACAGATTGAAAAAAGGTTTACGGCTTTTTATGATGACATGTCTTTCTTTGTCCGTAACCTAGAGCCTGATACATATGACAATAACGAAAGTGAAATTCTTGCATTTGAAAAAAGAGCAAGAAGAATATTCAACAACCACCGTGATCTGTTGGATACCATTAAAGTGATATTTCCAAACAAGGCGGTAATCTTTCATTTTGATAACCGCAATAATTTCATCAATACATTTCTCGATAAAGAGCAATTAATGAAGGAAATGGGTCAGAATGAGGTTTTTCTTGACTATCCTTCCAAGAATGTAGCGATCAGTGCAACCGTAAATCTTGAACGGTTTTTTATTGATGAATTGACAAATTACTATCTCGGGATCTCAGGAGAAAAGTTGATTTATTGTGATGGCAAACTTCGTGGAACCCATGATCAAAAGCTCAAAAAGGGATTTTTTCTGGACCAAGAAGTCCTAGATCAGATATCTGCTCAAGTTGAAGAAGGTCTTAAAGGGGATTTCAATGGGAAATTTGTCAATGAAAATGAAGACCTGGAATTTGAAGCATTGGTTCAGCATTATCCCTTCTCCCTTTTTCCCTTAAAAAGTAAATTCACTACAGTATTTGTCGTGGACAGGAATGTAGTTACAACTGGAATTTTTAGCACCTATTTTTATCTGATTTTGGCCTTATTGATATTGTTGGCTTTGGTGATTTTGATTTTATTCAAATCTATCAAGAATTCCCAAGTAACAAATGAGGTGCTTTCTAAGAATGCAGATGAGATTTCGGAGTTGTTTAGAAGGCAGGCATTGCTTCTGCATGAAACCAATGGCTTCATCTATTTTCAGGATTCCAACGGTCAAATGACAAGCGTGGGAAATGAAGTAAAAGGGATTCTTGGATATGAAAAGGAAGATTTTGCCTTGAATTTTAAAAAATATATTTCAAAAAAAGATATTGCTAAACTTGAAAAAACGATAGCAAACTCGGTTTTGAACAAAAGTGACAGTTTTTCTTTGGAGTTAGATTTTAAAACTAAGTCAGGGAAATTACGAAGGATAAAAGTTTTTGAAAGACTGGAATTTGATGAAAGAGGAAACTTTTTAGGGAATGTTGGGATCTGCACCGATATCCAGGAAAAATACGAAAGGGAACAGGAAATCGTCAACAGCGAAAACAGGTTGCGGGCGGTGCTAAACAGTTTGCCTGACCTGATTTTTATTTATGACAATGAAGGAAGATACCTTGATTTTCATGTTAAAGACAAAAGCCTTCTGGTAGCTCCTCTAGAAGGCGCCATCGGTAAAAAAATGACCGAAATTTTGCCGGGCAAATTGGCTGAACCTATCCAACAAGTCTTCAACAATACCATCAAAACCGGTAACATGCAGACTGCGGAATATGAAGTCGATATTCCTTCCGGAAAAAGACTGTTTGAGGCAAGATTTTTTAGACTTGACAATGACAAAGTAATGTCCATTGCAAGGGATATCACCGGTCAAAAACTTTGGGAAAGAGGATTGATGGAAGCAAAAAAAGCTGCAGAGCAGGCCAATTTGGCTAAATCTGAATTCCTTGCAAACATGAGCCATGAAATCCGAACTCCAATGAACGGGCTTTTAGGAATTATTCCATTATTGGAAACGACAACTTTGGATCAAAGGCAAAAGGATTATTTGCAGATTATCAAGGACTCAGGGGATTCTCTTCTCAATATCATCAAAGACATCCTCGATTATTCCAAGATTGAATCAGGAGAGATGACTCTGTATAAATCTGTGTTTAATTTCAAGAATGAAATTGAAAAAACCTTTAAAATATTCTCTGGGCTGATCAAAGAAAAAAACCTTCAATTTTCCTATCATTTTGAGAATACGGCACCTGAATATGTGGAGCTGGATAAGGAAAAACTCAGGCAAATTTTGATCAACATCATCGGAAACGCAATCAAATTCACCTCAGATGGAGGGGAAATCAATGTTAATGTTTCAGCAGAATCGATTTTTGAAAAGACTGTCATTATAAACTTTGTGGTTAAGGATAACGGGATAGGTATTCCTTCTGATAAGATAGAAATGCTAACTACCCCATTCTTTCAGCTAGACAGCAGCAGCACCAAAAGACATCAGGGTACAGGACTTGGTTTGGCGATTTCTCAGAAAATCATCGAATTGATGGGTGGACAACTGAGTATCAAAAGTGAACTTGGAGAAGGTTCGGAATTCTCCTTTGGTATTTTTGGAAAGATATGGTACAAAGAGGACAATCTCCAGATAAATATTAAGGATGAAGAAGAATTTGAGGGTTTGGCTTGGAAAAACATGGCAAAAGATTTCCCTTTAAGAATCCTGTTGGCAGAGGATAATTCCACCAACCTTTTATTTATGGACATGCTTATGGTGCAGTTGGGCTATGGATATGATGTTGCCAGAAACGGTTCAGAGGCTGTCCGCATGGTAAAAGAATCCGACTACGATCTCATCTTAATGGATATTCAAATGCCGGTGATGAATGGGCTTGAAGCAACTAAAGTTATCCGAAAATCAAAGGGGAAGGAAATTACCATTGTGGGTTTATCTGCTAATGCTTTCCAAGAAGATGTGGATCAGGCCATGGAAATTGGGATGGATTCATATATTACCAAGCCTCTGAAAATCAATGAAATAACAAGTATTATCAGGTCTTGTTCTGAAAGAACGCACATAAAAAAAGAGGTCAATTGACCTCTTTTTTTATAATTCTGTATCCAAGTCAAAGGCTTCAAGATAATCGGCCACCCTTCTTACAAACATGCCTCCCAGAGAACCATCTACTACCCTGTGGTCATAGGAATGGGAAAGAAACATCTTATGTCTTATCGCGATCACATCTCCCGTAGGGGTTTCGACTACTGCAGGTTTTTTCTGGATGGCCCCTACTGCCAATATAGCCACCTGAGGCTGCATGATAATTGGCGTTCCCATTACGTTGCCAAATGATCCCACGTTTGAGACTGTATATGTTCCTCCAATCAATTCATCAGGAGAAAGCTTGTTGATTCGGGCCCGATTAGCGATATCGTTGATTTTTTTGGAAAGGCCGATGAGGTTTAGCTGATCTGCTTTCCTTACTACTGGAACGATCAGATTTCCTGTTGGTAGGGCCACTGCAACCCCAATATTGATATCTTTTCTTTTAATGATTTTTTCTCCATCGACTGAGATATTGATCATTGGAAAATCTTTTATTGCTTTGGCTACGGCTTCTATAAAGAACGGAGTAAAGGTCAATGCTTCCCCTTCTTTTTTCTTGTAAGCCTCTTTTACTTTATTTCTCCATAAAACGATATTGGTTACGTCAGCTTCTACAAATGAGGTCACATGTGCAGAGATGCGTTTGGAATCGACCATTCTCTGTGCGATCATTTTTCGCATTCTATCCATTTCGATGATTTCGTCCTGTGCAGAAATGCTCATTTCTACCCGAGGAGCTGAGGATATAGCGTTTGTTGATAAACTAGATATTTCGACTGGCTTTTCACTTCGGTTTTTTAGGTATAAAAGTATATCCTGCTTGGTGACGCGACCATCTTTTCCTGAGCCCGGTATGGAAGCCAAATCCGATTTACTGATTTTTTCTTCTTTTGCAATGCTCAATACCAAGGGAGAATAAAACCTATCGTCCCCTTCTTGTTTTTCCTCTTGTGCATATGTCGGAACAATAGCAGCGGTATGTGCCGGGGCAGCAGAAAGCAAATCTGCTTTTGAATCGGGAGATTTTACTTCAATTGCCGGTGTTATTGGGGCTTCAGAGGCTTCGGTTGCTGATTCAATAATTGCAATTGGTGCGCCGACTGCGACTACTTCTCCTTCTTTGACCAATATTTTTTTCAAAATGCCGGCATGTGTTGAAGGGACTTCAGTGTCTACTTTGTCGGTAGCAACCTCCAAAACTGATTCATCCTGCTCGATGAAATCTCCTTCTTTTTTCAGCCAAGTGAGTATAGTTCCTTCAGTTATACTTTCACCCATCTTGGGCATCAGCATCTCTACATTTGCCATTCTTATATTATTTAATTGGGTTTATTTCCAAGTTTTAAAATTAAATTTTATTTTAACCAATGCAAAATCGATGAACATAATTTTTATTCTGTTTTTCCTAAAATGCTTAGCCGTAATAAATTCAAGGCTGCTACAGCCGTCAATTGGATATTTAGCATCCTGTCCTGAGTAAGTTGAAGCTTTTTGGCCACAGTCCTTCCTTCAATAGCACAGGCTATCCAAACCGTGCCTACGGGCTTTTCGGCCCAACCCCCGCCAGGACCTGCAATTCCGCTGCTAGCCAATCCAAAATCTGCATTGAATTGTTTCCTGATATTTTCGGCCATTTGGATGACAGTTTGTTCGCTTACCGCCCCATGTGTTTCCAAGATTTTATTGTCAACGCCAAGCAACCTGTTTTTGAACCGGTTGTGGTATGGAATCATACTTCCCTGAAAATAATCACTGCTGCCTGCAATGCTGGTGACCAAATGAGAAATGTAACCTCCTGTACAGCTTTCTGCCAAAGCGACTTTTTGGCCCTTTTGTTTCAAGAGTCGACCTACTGCTTCCTCGAGAGTTTCTGTGTTGTAGCCGTAGATATACTTTTCGATTATTGGCTTTACCTTTTCGATTTCAATTTCCACGTCATTTTTCAGGCGGAAAAGATCCTCGCCGAAAGCGGTCAGTCTGAGTTTGACCTGGCCCAATGAGGGCAAATAAGCGAGTTTGATATGGGAAGGAAGATTTTTTTCCCAGTCTTTGATCAAGTCAGCAAGCCAGCTTTCACCGATCCCGACTGTTTTTATGACTTTGTGGTAAATATTTGGAAGGGTAAACTGAGATTTGATTTTTGGAATGACATGTTGCAACATGAGGTTTTTCATTTCATGTGGCACGCCGGGCATTGACATCCACTTCTTTCCTTTTTCTTCAAACCACATTCCCGGTGCAGTTCCCAACTCATTGGGAATATAGAGGCATTTGGTGGGCAAATGTGCCTGCATTCTATTCAGATCGGTCAATTCTCTACCTCTTTTTTCAAAGAAAGTTCTTACAGCTTCCAGTGCTTCGGGAACCAATTCTATTCCACATCCAAAATATTCTGCCAAAAGAGGTTTGGTGAGATCATCATTGGTAGGTCCCAGACCTCCTGTCATCAAAATGATATCTGCTCTTTTTTCGGCGGCCTCAAAGCTTGCCAGAATGGATTCCCGGCTGTCTCCAATTGTACTTCTATGGACGACGCGCACCCCGATTTTGTCTAAC
>NZ_CDSBKL010000141.1:0-9694 GCF_977115555.1 Aquiflexum sp. | reverse complement strand
GGAAATCCTGCTCCTGAAAAAAACATTTTTAAATTAAGAGGTGATTTTACAATTATTGGAAATACCAATCTTACTCTTGCTGACACAAATAGAATCGACAATTCTTATAGCCAAATGATTTATGTAGACATTGACAACAATCCAAATACTGTCAATTCTTCATCTTCCACATTGGTGTTTTCGGCTGAAAACAATGCTGACCCAAATTGTTCTGAAATCATTTATGCAGGCCTATATTGGTCGGGAAGAGCAAATCCGGAATTAGGAATGAATTTCGATGTGGTTGTAGGTACAGAAGACGGCACTCCTGAATCGGTCAGCAACCAGGTTCAAATCGCAAATCATACTAACACTGTCGCTTATTCATTTTATACCTTGACAATTGGAAGAAGAGGCGCTGAAGATAACAGGTATCCCCGCTATACATTTACCTCAAGAAAAGGTGGAGATACTTATCAGTTTGAATTTTCAAATAATAACAACAATCCGGCAAGGTTCAGAATAGGCACAAGTGGCGCTATGACAACCCTGACCAATCAGACAGTTACCACTGACGGAAATATCCGAACAGTAACTTTTGACCCAGTCACCATCACAGATGGAGATGTGACTTTGAAAGTGGACAGATTGCAGAGAATTGTGTCTAGAACAGAGGAAGTTGCTGCCTATCAGACTGTCGAGAATTTTGCCAGAGTCACTGCAGATGGCATATTTGTTCCTGAAATTATCAAAACTACCAACCTTGATAAAAGGAAAGTTAAAATCAAAGGTCCAAATGCTTCCGGATACACAGAAGTAACTGCTGCTGCCAATAACATATTATATCCTTCAGGCGAATTGGATGATATGTATGTGGGCTATGCAGATGTCACACAACTTGTCAAAAGTCAGGGAATTGGAGAATATACAGTTGCAGATGTGGCACTTACCGAAGGAAACGGCGATAGAGTAGGCTATTATGGACATTGGGGAATAGTGGTTGTCTATGAAAACTCCAAAATGAAATGGAGGGACGTAACCCTATTTGATGGTTATTCACATGTAATGGGAATAGGTGATTCGATTGCAGTGAATGGAGAACTTTTAATCAATGGATTCAATGCTGTTCAAAACGGTCAGGTGAATCTGAAGCTTGGTGTCATGGCAAGTGAAGGAGAAAGAGGTTTAAGCAATGATTATCTTGAAATTCGAAATGCTGCAAATACGGAATGGGTACGATTGAGACATGATTTGAATGGCACCAATAACTTTTTCAATTCATCCATCTTTACCCCGGTAAGTGATAACAATGGCAATTTAGTGGCAAACCCAAGAAATCCTGAATTAGACCACAACACAGGAATAGACATTGCCATGTGGAATGTCCCAAACCCAAATAATTCTATCATTGCGAACGGGCAGACATCAACCGTTTTTAGATTTGGTACAAAAGCTGATACTTACAATCTATACTCCATCGCGTTTTCTGTCGATGCCTATGTGCCGGAAATTCAAGGTTTGAACCAAGTTGTTTCCATAAACGGAGCACCTGTAACTGAAAATCCTTCTGTTTCCCCAGGTCAGGAAATTGAATATTCCTTAGATATCCGAAATCTTGGAACTGAGGCGATTGAAAATGGTCGAGTGATCATTCCGGTACCATTTACTTCCACTTTTGTAAGTGCCGATTTTGAGGTTTTCTTCAATCCAAATACAGTAAAAGCACCATATTTTGATCCTAACCTAGGTGCAACAGGCTCTATTGTGTGGGAATTGGGTGAAGTACCACTTCTTGAAGATATCAATACCGTTTTGGCAAGATTGAGTTACAAACTGAAAGTAACTGAAGATTGCTTAATCCTATCAAACCCAAATTGCGACGCCTTCATTTCTGTTGGTGGATCAATCTCCGGAAAAGGAAAAATATCCCAAACTCAATTCAGCGGGATACAATTGACCCAAGGATTTTTGGATGGAACATGTGAGGGAGAACCTATTCAAACCCCACTTGTAATCCCAATTTCAGGAGCTTTGGAATGGGCACAGGAAAATTGTGGAGTGGTGGATTTATTCAGTACATTCTCTTTCTGCAATATCAATTCTGAGGAAGGCATAGATGTAAGCACCATCGCAATTTCATTTCCTACAGGAATCAGATTCTTTGATGGCATTGACCCTAACAACTCAACTGAATTCAACAGCTCTAATCCATTCCCAGCTACAAGCGGAACATATTACGGTATTCCTGTAAATTCAAGCAACTGTATTTTCGAATTCAAAATCGAAGTTTCCATCGTAACCACCATCCCTACAATTGCGGAAGGCGCTGCTTATGAATTTTGTCAAGGTCAGGAAATCCCTGATTTGAATACTTTGATTCTCCCAAGCAATCTAGGAGAGGAAGGTCAATATCAAGTTTTCTTCTTTACACAAGCTGAAGGAGGAGAACCAGCAACAGGATATCAGGTAGATTCAAATGCTTCGGGAACTATCCAGGTTTGGGTGGCAGAAAGTGGATCCGCAGATTGTATTGGGTCAAGGTCTTTGGTAACAATAAATGTAAATACCTGTTCTATCGTATTTGAAAAATCAGGCCAATTGGTCGATGTAGATGCAAACAATCTCATTAATGCAGGTGACAAAATCACTTACACCTTTACTGTAACCAATACAGGCAATTTAGCTCTTACCAATATTACCTTAGAAGATCCTAAAGTAACTGTTGTCGGAGGTCCATTGGAGACCTTGGCTCCAGGAGCTTCAGACAATACTACCTTCTCTGCGGAATATGTGTTGACTCAGGAGGACATTGACTTTGGTTCCTTTACCAACATTGCCACTGTCAAAGGAACTTTTGGAGAAAATGAAATTGAAGCTACTGATGATGATGTTCAGGTTTTTGAAAAAGTAGACGCGCTTACAGTAGACAAATCAACAGAGACACAAACTTTTACTGAAGTAGGTCAGGTAATTACTTATACCATCACAGTTACCAATATCGGCAATACGACTTTGAGTAACATCTCAGTGGTAGATCCCTTGACAGGAATGGATGAGACCATCTCAAGCCTTGCTCCTGGCCAAACTGTTTCTTTTGAGACAAATTATATAGTAACACTTGAAGACCTTATATCAGGCACAATTATCAATACTGTGTTGGTGTCATCCGAAGATTCTGATGGTGAGGAAGTGGAAACAACTGATTCGGTAACGGTTACAGGGTCCAAAAATGAAATCATCGCAAATGACGACGAATTTGGAACGCATGCATTAAATTTTGATGGTGTTTTGGGAAATATTTTAACAAATGACCTTCTAAATGGTCGGCCGGTAACTCCAGATAACATCAACTTCGAATTCGTAGAACTTGATGGTATCATCGGCCTTTTGACTACCGGTGAAGGTGAATTGAGCCTTATTCCAGGAGTCAATGAAGCTAGAGAATACAGATTAAAATATATTCTTACAGAATCATTGAATCCTACAAACAGTGATGAAGCTTTTGTCACTTTCAGACTGGTTAATTCAGAAGTGGATATGAGCATAACCAAAACTTCTAACGAAGCTGAAATTTTTGAAGGAGATGAATTCGAATACCAAATTGATGTAACCAATTCAAGCAACTTTGATGCAACCAACGTGGTCGTGGTAGATGACCTTCCAAACGGCATCACTTATGTCAGTTCAAGATTTACCCCTTCTTCCAATGATATCAACGTCAGTACAGACCTTACAGGAAGAAGACTTACCTACACCATTCCTGTCTTCCCGGCAAATTCTAAGTTGACTATCAACGTGAGGGTAAAAGCAGATGCGTTAGTAAATGGGAATCCTCTGAATATTGTGAATAGAGTAACAGTCTCTTCGGATGAAGATGATACAAATCCCGATGACAATGCAGCAGAAGATTCCAATGTAATCAACGTCTTTTTTATCCCAAATGTAATTACGCCAAACAACGATGGGAAAAACGACAGGTTTATCATCAAAGGATCACAAAAATTTGAAAAGAGGGAGATTGTAATCTTGAACAGATTTGGTGACCATCTTTATGAAAACAGTAATTACGACAACGAATGGAGTGCAGAAGGCATTGTTGCAGGGACTTACTTCTTTGTCTTCAGAGGAACAGATTCAGATGGGAAAGTACATGAGTTCAAAGGTTGGATCCAAGTTATCAAAAAGTAAATCTCGCAGGATATGAAAAGGAATTTAAAAATATTTGGACTCTGCTTGATGGTAGCCATAATGGCTTCCAATCAAGCAAAGGCACAGCAGCTGCCACAGTTCAGCCAATATATTTTCAATGGCTTACATATCAATCCGGGATATGCGGGGTACAAAAACCAAGGATATATCCAAAGTACCTATAGAAATCAGTGGGTCAATCTCGAAGGCGCACCTCGCACTTTCACCATTACTGCAGACCTGAGTGCCAATGAAGGAATGATGGGATTTGGAGTGTCAGTCCTTTCAGATCAGATCGGCCCCACTAGAACTACCACAGGATTGCTTACATACTCTTATAGAATACAAACAGGCAAAGAATCTTTTCTTGCCCTTGGTGCAAGTGCAGGAGTATCTGAGTACCAACTTAATGGGGATATGCTTAATCCGATAGACCAGGATGATGTAGAAATCCCAGCCGGAATCAATAACCTCTTCAGTCCAAATATGAATGTGGGCTTGTTCTTTCACAATACAAGATTCTATGCAGGACTCAGTGCTTTCAATATGATTGGCAAGAATGCCTTGGAAAGAGAAGACATTTCCTTGTCGCTTCATGACCTGCATTTCTTTTTGACTGCAGGTGCCATGGTGCCAATCACTGATGCCATTGAATTCAAACCTTCTTTTTTGATCAAAGAAGTAAAAGGTTCTCCGACAAACCTTGACTTGAATGGTATGTTCCTATTCATGGACAGGCTTTGGCTCGGCGCATCTTATCGGACCAACATGCACATTTGGAATGATAACCTTGAAAGTGAAATCAGCAGAAGAAATGCAGTAGCATTTATAGTAGAAGTATTTGCTTCAGATAAAGTAAGATTTGGATACGCATATGATCAATCTTTAAATGCGCTTCAAAATTCCAGAAATAATTCTCATGAGTTTTCTGTTGGATTTTATTTATCTCCAAGGAAAGCCACAATGAAAAATCCAAGATGGTTCTGATCATGAGAAAATTATTTTACTTCGCTTCCCTTATTTTTCTGATAGGAATTGCTCCAATCGAATCCAATGCCCAAAACAGGCTTTTGCGATATGCAGATAAGCAAAAGGATTTAGAGAACTTCCAGCATGCTGCTGAAACATACGCGCAAGCTTATAACAGAAATCCTAAAATAACCACTGCTAGAAATGCCGCTGAAGCTTACAGCCAAGTCCAGGATTATGAAAAATCCTTCGAATGGTGGGAAAAAGTAATCACCAATGAGGAAGCTGAAAGGACGGATTATTCTAACTACCTGACTGCAGCTATGAAAGTCGGAAAGGTGAGCCAAATTGATGAAATGTTAAAAAAATCCTCATTTAATGAGAATGATTTTCCTGAATTGGATTTTGACCTTATTCGAAATATCTCCTCTAATGAAGCCCGGGTTAAATTGGTTCCTGCAAAAGGAATCAATACCGAGGGTTCTGATTTTGGATTGAAAACAGATAGGGAAGGCAATAAATATTTCTCAAGCGACAGGGGCGACGTCATACCTAAAGACAAAAAAGGAATTAGGTTAGATGCAAAAAGCAATCTCTACAGCACCGAAAAAAGCAGCTTCAATGACAGGTCATTCTTTGGAATCTATAAGTTTGACAAAGACAGCGCAACGTCCAAATTGGTATCTGATCTGCCTGATGCACTCCATATTAGCGATCCAAGCCTGATGGAAAGCCAAAATGTTATTTTCTACGCTGTATTCAGAGACATCAACAAAATCAAAGGCAACAGAGAATATTCTCTAAACTCGGAAATTTTCTACAGTAAAATCAGTGCTGATGGAACATTGTCTGAAACAAAAGCTTTCCCTCTCAACAGCATTACGGAATATGGCGTCACCAATCCATTTGTAGATGAAGAAAACAAAAGAATCTACTTTGCCTCAGATAAACCAGGCGGAATGGGAGGATTTGACATTTACTATGTCACTTATGATGAGGATTTGAATTTTGGTGAAGCGATTAATCTCGGAAGCGAAATCAATTCTCCCAAAAATGAGCGATATCCGTCTATCAACGGTGCTATCCTCTATTTCTCATCCAATGGCCTTCCAGGCTTGGGAGGATTGGATATATTCAAAGCTGAGGTTTCTACCTCGGGATTTAGCAATGTCCAAAATATGGGCTTGCCATACAATTCTCCCAGAGATGATTTTGGATACCTAGTCACCAAAGATGGAAAAAGATACCTCAGCTCTGACAGGATTGGCGGCATGGGTTTAGACGACATTTACCTGATTGAGGATCTATTCAAAAAATTGATTGCGAGGGTAATCGATTGTGATAATAACATCATCAAAGAAGAATTCACCACTACTTTGACAAAACAGGATGGAGTAGATTTGATCTCTTCAATTAGAAATAAAAAAGGAGAACTTTTGGCAGATCTTGAACCAGAAAGTAATTTTAACCTTAAAATCAGTAAAAAAGGATATTTTAGCATTTACGACAGCACACTTTCTACCATCGGGTTAAAAGAAGATGTCCTCGAAAGAGAATATCGGCTCGTCAGGATTCCTTATAACATGCCTGTTTTGGTTGACATAGTATACTATGATTTGGACAAAGCAAAAATCAGAAATGATGCCCAACCGGTACTCAGTAAAATCGCTGAGTTGATGGCAAAATATGATTTCCTTAATTTGGCTGTCGCCTCACACACCGATGCAAGGGCTTCAGTGGAATACAATAAGATTTTGAGTGAAAAACGTGCCACTGCTGTCAAGGAATATCTTTCCCAATTTGGAATCTCTGAAAGCAGGGTTCGCATAGATTGGTTTGGCAAAGAAAAACTGGCCAATGATTGCGGTGATGGCGTTCCTTGTCCTGAAAGCAAGCACCAAGCCAATAGGCGAAGTGAATTGGTTTTGGAAGCTTTCTCTGATCCTAACAAGGATTATGATTTACCTGCTTCCCTTTTTGGAAAAGACCTTTGTGATGAGACTTCCCTTTTCGAGGAAATTCAAAACGAAATGAATTCAATCCCTGCTGTGTATTTTGATTTTGATAAATCTACCATCAGGGCGGTACACGAAAAGGATTTGGAGAGGGTAACGTTGATGATGAAAAAACTGAAGAACCTTCAACTCTACATTTCCGGACATACTGACCAAAGGGGAAATGAAGATTACAACCTTAAATTAGCTGAAAGAAGGGCCAAAGCGGTGTTGGAATACCTTGTACAGAGAGGCGTCGAAGCAAATAGAATAGAATACCAATGGTTTGGAAAATCCCAACCTATCAATGATTGCGGAACAATTCCTTGCACTGAAAATATGCACCAATTAAATAGAAGAACAGAACTTCACCTAAAGGGAAAAAGTAATTGAAGATTTTATTTTTTAAACTTGCGAGATAGATAAGTAAAAATGGCCTCCTTCTGGGAGGTCCTTTTTTTTTATGCATAAGATGGTTAGACGGAGAATTTCTTTCAATGTTTTAAATCATCCGAATAAGAACAAAACCCCCTTTATAAATTGCTTTTTTATCAACCATTAAAGAACCGGCCTGTCTATTTGCTACTTAGATTTCGTGAATCAAACATGGGAGATATTCCAAATAACCTGATTTTATACTTCTCTGTTGTAGTCAAAGTCATTATTATGGGGATTTGGAATTACTCTTTCAGTCAAGGCAATTTTCACTATCCTTGGAGACAGCGTTTGGAGATTGGCAAAAAGAAAGCCAAAGTGAGAATTCGTTGAAAATATTCTAAAAACAAAAAAACCAAGAAGTAAAAACCTCTTGGTTGGTGATCATTTTCAAATTAATGAAAATTTTATGGATTGACTTTTGCAACAAGTTTTTGGTTTGGCTCTACATAAGGTATCGCAGCTATCTGTTGCATTCTCTCTAATTTTACCTGCTCAAATGCCATCCTGTTTTCTTGTGATATAGGCTCTGAAGGTGGGATTTTTTCTTTCAACCAATCTTCTTGCTTCCCATTTTTCCAAAATCTAAAACAAAGATGTGGTCCTGTCGCCAAACCCGTACTTCCTACATATCCGATGACTTGACCCTGCTTAATCCTTGTTCCTGCTGTCATTCCTTTGGCGATTTTGGACATGTGAAGGTATTGTGTGGTATAAGTCCCGTTATGTTTGATTTTTACAAAATTGCCGTTGGCACTTGTATATCTTGCCTCAACGACCGTCCCGTCTCCAACAGATCTGATTTCAGTCCCGGTGGGTGCTGCATAATCTGTACCTAAGTGGGCTTTATACCTTTTTTGGACCGGATGAAATCGGTTCAAATTATACCTCGAGCTAATCCTGGAATATTTCAAAGGATCTCTCAAAAATGCTTTCTTAAAGCTGTTTCCTTCTTGGTCAAAAAACGTTCTTTCCCCGTTTTGCTCAAAAGGAATAGCCGGATATGAAACTCCCATGTGCTCAAAATAAGCCACTTCTATGTCCCCAATCCCGACCACATTACCTTCAACGACTTTCTCAGAATAAGACACTTTGAATTTATCTCCCTTTTGAAGTCTCTGAAAATCCACTGCCCAACCGTATAAATCCGCAAATTGATCAATCAGATCAGGGCTAATTCCAATCTCTGTCATGTTAACATAAAGGTTGCTGCTGATCGTCCCACCGATTTCAACTTTTCTGATTTCAACAGGTTTTTCCTCTTTATAGACTTCTCCTTCATCCAATTTGAAAACCACAAACTCCGCAGGGTTTGGCTCATAGATAAAAAACTGAGCCAAGGAAGTATCCTTGGAAGTTAGGATTGTAAATTTCTTGTTAAATGCGATTTTTTTGACATCGAATATATCGATCGATTTGCGGGCGATCTCGTCGATGATCTGATAAGGGACATTGAAAGGTGCAAGGATGGTCGAAAGTGTTTGGTTTTTGCCAACTACACCCTCCACCACATCCAATTCATTCACATTGATGCCATAAAGAATCTGATCTTCAGTCTTTGGCTCTTCTAGGTCAATCGTTTCTTCAATAACCTCAGGTTCATATTGTTCTTTCTGATTGAAATAGAACAATGTGCCAAAAACCAGCAAAGCCGAGACAGTAAAAGTTAATTTTTTATTCATTTTTGGGGGAGTGAAATCATGTATTGTTCCAAAGAAATTTAAATTCGGTTCAAATTCCAAATTATTTACAACTTTTCAAGTTATAATTACCATTACGACATATCATTTCAACGAGAAGTACAATTTGGTATTTCATATTAAGGTCATTTTTTTGTTTTTCACCTTATTGATATTGTAGAAAATCTAACCAATCCCTTATTTTTTTGCCAAACAAAAAGTTTTTTCAAACTTCTTGATCATTTTAGAATTGTCCCCAAGCTTTGTTTATCTTTGTCCACTTTAAAAAATACCATTCATTGCCATGCTTAGAACACATACTTGCGGAGAGTTAAGGATACAAAATGTACATCAAAAAGTAAGCCTTTCGGGTTGGGTACAACGGGTCAGGAATAAAGGAGGTTTGATTTGGGTAGATTTAAGAGACAGGTATGGTGTTACACAACTGAT
>NZ_CDSBKL010000140.1:0-9742 GCF_977115555.1 Aquiflexum sp. | reverse complement strand
TTTCTACATCTGATAATTGTGCCATAATGCTTACTACCAAAAAATAAAGATGCGGTATTTTTTAGATTTTATCAAAAATCAAAACTCTTGATTGGTTTGACGTGGGCTTATTTGGTATTAATCCTGATAAAAGAAAAGCAAATAGAAGTTTGTCAGAAATTAAGAATTAAACAAAACACTGTTTAAAAATATTTATGCTTATATTAAACAACATATAAACCTAGAAAAACGATTAAATATTGTGCGCCCATTATATCTCATTTTGTTTTTTCTCTACTGCTGCATCTTATATGCTGAAGCCCAGGTTCCGGGATTTTATATGAGAGAAGAAGAAAAAAAAGTTGAATTACCCATCATAGTATCCAATAACCTGGTCATTATACCTCTCTCGATCAACAACGGACCTCCTGTTAACTTCCTGTTGGACACAGGGGTTAAGACCAATATTTTGTTTAGCAAAACTTTCGGAAATTATATCGGGCTTAATTACACAAGAAAACTTGATTTGGTCGGCGCAGATGGACAAGTCATCCTGACAGCCTCCGTTTCACCCAACAACTACATTGACATGGGGCCATTAGAGGGGATTTTTCAAACACTCTTGGTATTGGATGAGGATTTTATGGAATTGGAACAAGTAATTGGGATACCGGTATTTGGGGTGATCGGATACGAATTTTTTAAATACAATCCCATCAAAATTGATTATGACAGACAAAAGATTACTTTTTATGCCAATGACATGATGAAAAGAAAGCCTTTTGGTTTCAAAAAAGTAAACATCAAACTCGACAACAGTAAGCCATACATTAGCGGAAAAATAAAGCAAACCTCCAATTCTGAATTAGAAGGAAAGCTGTTGATCGATATCGGTGCCAACCACGGCTTACTCTTGAACAGGGAAACTACTGACCAAATACTATTGCCAAAAGAACACCTACAAAGTGATTTGGGGCGATCATTGGGAGGTGATTTGTTTGGTTTTGTAGGACGAACTTTTCTTTTGGACATCAATGGCATCAAATTTAAAGATGTGATTACTTCTTTTCCTGAGGAGACGGAATTCAGTTATGTCATCCGGGAAAGCGGAAGACAGGGCAGTATCGGCTCGGAGATTTTAGGAAGGATGACATTGATTTTAGACTACAACAGAGAAAAAATGTACATCAAAAGAGGAGAGACCTTTTCTGTCCCTTTTGAATTTGATATGAGTGGCATCACCCCGAGACTGATGCCGGTGGATGAAAAAACAATCTATGTGACTCAGATTAGGGAAGGCTCTCCTGCATATGAAGCCGGTATCCGGGTTAAGGATGAATTCTTTGACATCAATAATATTCCGATAGCATTTTGGGAACTTCCTGATTTGATCAAATTGTTCCGCTCAGAAGAAGGCAAGGAAATAAAAATAACAATGAAACGGTTTCTTGATGAGAACCCTGAAAATTTTGAGTTGAAGGAGTATAGATTTAAACTTAAAAGACAGATTTAATCCTCTTGTATCAAAGATTTCAATAAAATCTTTGTTGATGTTGTTATCCGAAGAGTTGTATATTTGGATGAATGTAATTTGGGTTGGGTTCCCTTCTGCAGAAGAGGTCTCAATGAATTCTTTGATTGTTTATGCCGGACAGTGCAAAAGTTTCTTTTCAGAATATTCTGCTTACCGTAAAAAAGTATGAAGACGGCAGGTTTGAACTGCTATATGTTTCCTCCGAAATAAGAAATATTCTGACCGAGGGAGAAAAGTTTTATGAGGAGGCCTTCTTCGAAAAATCATTTCCTACACTACCTCAGCCTTTTTTTGAATACCTTTTTAATATCCTTGGCAATGGGGACAAGATAATCTGTCCGCTGACATGGAGACAGCAAAACTTCAAATTGGTACAAGTGGAAGGCTATGTGATTTCTCAGGAAGACAATTCGTACCTTATAAATGTTCTGATATCTCAGATACCCTTTGACAGCCATGTAAAGTTTTCCTGGATAATGGACAAATCCAGAGGGAATGTTTTTACAGGGATCCATTCGGGGAATATTCTCAGGTCGGTATATGAATGGAAATCTTATTTTTTTTCAAAATTCAATTTTATTTCAGAATCCAGTTTTAATGAATTTCTTGACAATCCTAATACATCCATTCTTACAATATTTCCCGGACATATTTATTTGTCAAAGAAGGTATTGAACAGGGACCACGATTTGATCCAACTTGAATATGGAATTGATCCTGGCAGCCAAAAATCTGCATCAGTTTTGCAGGATACCCAAAAAGCCCCAAAACAGGCACCGATTTTTTATGAATATGACTTAAAAACAGATCAGATTCATTTTTCAGGAAATCTGGAGGGAATTCTTGGCCATGACCTTGGTTTTTTTGAAAATTTTACTTCCAAAGACTGGATCAGTTTGATACATCCCCTTGACCGACATTACTTTAATAGAGGGTTTGATCATGATTCCAAAATGATTTATAGAATCAACCATGCCAACGGAAAGTATGTCTATGTACAAGATGAGGTCAACAAACTTTTGGATGACCCAAACAGCTCTGGGATTTCATTGGGAATAATCACCGATATCACCGCACTCAAAGAAATCGAAAAGGATCTTTTGGAACATAGAACCATCCTAGATCAGCTAACCGGCGTGGTGCCAGGCATGGTGTATATGCTTAAGGCTTATCCAGACGGAACCAGAAAGTTTGTATTTGTCAGTGAGGGCAGTAAAAACCTTTGGGAACTAGAGCCCTTGACCATCATGGAGGATGATTCTTGTATTCGTGTCTTGATACATCAGGAGGACTTGGAACATGTAGAAATGGCTGATAAAACGGCATTTCAAAAAGATCAAAAATTTGAAAGTACTTTTCGAATAACTACTCCTTCAGGGAAGATCAAATGGGTTTATGGTGCCTCTAACAGGCTCAGGCAATTTCCTAAAGAATCCATTTGGGCAGGTGTATTTATTGATATTACTTATACCAAACAGAAAGAAACCGAATCGTATTCCCTGCTAAACAGGTACAAAGTTCTTTTTGATGAAAATCCACTACCCATATTCCAATACGACAGTAAGGGAATTATCCTTGATATGAATAAGCAGTTTATGAGGAAAGTGGAGGTGAAGGATCCATCAGAAATGATCGGAAAAAACATGTTTGAGCTCATCAAGGGCCATCCTATAAAAAAGGCATACTTGGACAGCATCGAAAAAGGAATGGGGTTTTATGAGGGACCATATATCACTCATTTTTCCAAAAAGCTATTTCATGTACGGGTCAACGCCAAATCTATTGATGATGGAAAAGTGTTTCAAGCCATTTTAGAGGATATTAGCGACCAGCAATATGTATCTAATATCCTATCGGAATTGACCGAACGGACGTCAAGATTCAGTGGGCAGGAGTTTTTTGATGCTCTGACTTCATTTCTCTCAGAAAAATTAAATATGTCCTATTGCTTTATAGCAGAAGTGGACGAAAAGAAACAAATAGCCAATATCCTTTCTTATTATAAAAAAGGGCACAGAGCTACCAATTTTCAGTATTCATTGATCGATGCACCCTGTTATGACTGTCTGATTTCAAATAATCCTTTTATAATCCAAAACGGTGCCTCCATCAAATATCCCAATGACAAAGGCTTGGTCGATATGGGGATTTCCACCTATATGGGTGTGCCGATCATGGACATCGACAAAAACCGTCTTGGAATCCTTGTCTTGATGGATGAAAATGACCATCCATATAGTTTGGGTCTTTCAGGATTATTGACGGTATTGTCCGATCGGATCGGAGCTGAATTGAACCGTCTGCATTTTGAAAAAAGACTTATTTCTTCAGAATTACTTTTTCGAAGTATAGCAGAGAACTTTCCAAATGGTACTATTGAGATTCTTGATAAGGACTATAACTATGTCTTTACTGATGGAAAAGGTTATCAATCTTTAAATATTGATCAAAAAAAACTGATAGGTACGCCCCATCTTTCGATATATGATTCTGCCACTTCATTGAAAGTAAGTGGTTTTTTGGAAAAAGTCCTCGAAGGAGAATCTGTCATTTTTGAAGTTCTGGTGGACAACCAATACTATCTAAAAAACGGAGTTCCATTGGCCAACAGTTCCAACCAGATAGACAGGATCCTATTGGTTACCCAAAACATCACAGAATCCAAGATTGCCGAATCCGAACGGGAAAGGCTAATCAAGGACCTTAAATCCCAAAATGAAGAACTTCAGCGGTTTGCCTATATCATCTCACATAACCTCCGCGCACCTATTGTCAACATTACCTCCCTCCTGGACTTATACAACCATAAGCATCCTGCAGATGGGGAAAATATTGAAATCATTGAAAATCTTAAAATCTCCACCCAGATTCTGAACAGCACACTTGAAGATCTGATTGAAGTGGTTTCGATTAAAAAGAATAAGCTGCCTAAAATAGAAAGAGTCAGCTTCAAAAAGCTTCTCAAAAACATTGAAAGAAGTCTTTCCAAACAATTCAAAGAATCCGGGGCCGTAATAGTAAGTGATTATAGCAAAGCTCCCCATATCAATTATATCTATTCTCACCTGGAAAACTTCATCATCAACCTGACTACCAATTCCATCAAATACAAACATCCTGACCGAAACCCGGTCATTGAGATCAAATCTTACCAAGAGGAAGGATTTACGGTAATTGAATTCAGAGACAATGGTATAGGCTTGGATCTGGAGAGATATAAGGACCGGTTATTTGGATTATACCAGAGATTTCATTCGCATGTCGACGGCAAAGGATTGGGACTATATCTGATCCGCGAACAAATAAGGGCACATGACGGCAACCTTCAGGTAGAAAGTACCGTGGGAGTAGGGACCACCTTCTACATTCATCTAAGAAATATGAAGGCAAATTTCCCTGAGGAGAAATAAACGCATTGATAACCTATAACAAGAGATAATCCCATCAAAATCTTAATTTTGTGAATTCTTAAACAAATCTAAAAAATGAAAAAAGCACTCATTCCTATTTTGATCATCGTTGTGGTAGGCATCTTTATGTACACCAAAGCGGTAGGTGTCTATAACATGTTTGTCCAAAATGAAGAAACAATCAACGGACAGTGGGCTGAAGTCCAAACCCAATACCAAAGGAGGGCAGACCTGATCCCGAATCTTGTAAATACAGTCAAAGGATATGCTGATTTTGAGCAAGAAACATTGACCGGAGTCATCGAAGCGCGAGCAAAAGCAACTTCCATCAATATCAATGCGAATGACCTGAGCCCAGACAAAATCGCTCAATTCCAACAGGCGCAAGACCAGCTAAGTGGTGCGCTTAGCCGGCTATTGGTTACTGTTGAAAAATACCCTGATCTCAAAGCCAACCAAAATTTCCTTGATTTACAGGCCCAACTTGAAGGTACTGAAAACAGGATTGCGGTTGCGAGAAGAAACTTTAACCAATCAGTCCAAAGCTATAACTCAGACCTACGAAAATTCCCAAACAATCTTTTTGCAGGTTGGTATGGGTTTGAAACCAAGGGTTATTTCGAAGCAGCCGCCGGTGCTGAAAATGCGCCGACAGTACAATTTTAAGGAAAATGGCAGAAAATCTCTTTTCTCAAGAAGACAAAAACAGGATTGTTTCAGCGATTGCAGCAGCTGAAATGGCGACTTCAGGGGAAATTCAGGTACACATTGAAAACCACTGCAGCTCTGATGTCTTGGACAGGGCTGCGGAGGTTTTTGAAACCCTCAAAATGCACAAGACCAAACAAAGAAATGCTGTGCTTTTTTATCTAGCAGTTGCAGACCACAAGTTTGCCATCCTGGGAGACTCTGGCATCAATAAGGTTGTTCCTGAAAATTTTTGGGAAAAGATTAAAGAGGACATGGCAAAATCCTTTAAGGAAAACGCATTCACCGAAGGCTTGTCCAATGCCATTGAAGCCTGTGGTCAGCACCTAAAAGCTCACTTTCCTTATGATAATGAAGGAGACATCAACGAATTACCGGATGAAATTTCCTTTGGATAACAGCATCATGATCTATAAATATTCCCTTTCAATTTTATTGTTCCTATTCTTAGTCGGAAATATAACTGCACAGGGAGATTTTCCGGCAGTACCTAATCCGCCAAAATTGGTCAATGATTTTACAAATACCCTTTCTTCAAGTGAGGTTGCCAATTTGGAAAACAAACTCGTAGCTTACAATGACAGCACTTCTACCCAAGTGACCATCGTGATAATCCGCTCTGTCGGACAGTATGATATAAGTGATTATACATTTCAACTGGGTGAAAAGTGGGGCATAGGTCAAGCGAAGCTAGACAATGGGGTTTTGATTTTGGCAGCAATGGATGACAGGAAAGTATTCATAGCCACTGGATATGGGATGGAAGGTGTTTTGCCTGATATTTTGGCAAAAAGAATTGTTGACCAGATAATTGTGCCAAATTTCAAAATGCAGGCCTATTATGATGGATTAGACAAAGCTACAGATATGATATTCAAATTGGCTTCAGGAGAATATGAAGCTGAAAAAGTGACCTCTACCGGAGAACATGGAGGTGCAATTATCTTCTTTTTGATATTCATTTTTATTTTCGTCATCCTTCCTATGATCAAAAACAGGAAAGACAATGACAACCATATGGGAGGCAAAGGAGGTGGAATAGATCTATTTACCACCATCATGCTCGCCAACATGCTCAAAGGTAGTGGCAAAGGCAAATTTGGGGATTTTTCATCAGGTCGCGGAGGATTTGGTGGAGGCGGAGGCGGATTCGGAGGATTTGGAGGTGGCTCTTTTGGCGGAGGCGGAGCTGGAGGCAGCTGGTAATCATGTGTATTTCATGAGTAAGTTTAGGTATTTTCTGTCAAGCTTCTGACCATACCAATCCTCATAATTGACATCTTGACGTCCGGAGTTCAGAATTCCAAAAGTTCCGGAAAACTCCCATATTCCAAATCCTATCCCGTTTTCATGTAAGATATCCAACACATCTTCAAACCAAGCCAAAAACACATCATGGGGGGTTTTGTTATAAGCACCGCATTCTCCACAGTGAACTCCTACCCCCATTTCCAATAATGCAACCCAAGGTGCATAATACCTTTCAAGCATTTCTCTATTATACATTTGACCATTGAATTCACCGGGCCAAACTGGAGGAGAAAGTGTTTCTGTTTCCTTATACACCCATGATGCCTGATAATGAGAGACAATCATAGGATGATAGGCACGGCAGCTTTGACCAATGTCAAGGTCAGCAAATTCAGGGACAGCAATTCCACCACCTCCGTTACCGTCTGCTATGACCAACCTAGATGATTTGACATTTTTTATGGTTTCCACCGCAGCTTTTGCTACACGGTAATAATCTTCCACCGGGACAGGCCCTCCCGGCGAATGCTGGTCATTGACATCTTGTCGCATAAAAGGCTCATTGACCAGATCAAAACTCAGTTTTTTGGAGCTGATGTATTTATATCGTTTCGCCCACATTTCCCAATGCGCACAAAAAGCATCCAATGCCTCCTGATCTTTCCAAAGGTTATAGGGTTCTACAAAGCCGGCATTGATACAAAAGCCGGGAGCTCTATGGAGATTAAGGCTTACATGAAGGCCTTGCTTGTGGGCCTGAAAAACAAGATTGTCTATTTCCTCAAGCCTTCTTTCATCGAAATTCAGAACATCTTCTGCCAAAATCGGTCTAGACCTGTCAAAATCAAGGTATGAAGGATAGGAAATTGGAACCCTGACAAAATCAAATCCCCAATCAGCCATCCATTTGAAATGCTCGACCGGGTTTTTCCTTCCCTTGTCAGCATCAGGATTGAAAAAATCCAAAAGGTTAAATCCCCTCCATTTTGGAAGTTTGTTTTTAGGTTTTGCCAATTGTGAAGCAATGCTATTATTGGCTCCCAATGTCAAACCCGCTGCTATCAAGCTGGATTTGACTAAAAAATCTCTGCGGTGGTTGCTTTTAAAATTTCCCATATGACTGAGCTATTGTTAGATCAAATTATAGAACAATACCCATTTATCAAATCAGGATAACAAAAAAGGCTTCAAATTAACATTATAAAGGTTTTTAATTATTTTGCAAGATTATATTGTAAAAAACCTATTGATTTTTTCCTGCGGCGATTACTGCTAAATCAACCATATCACTACCCTTTTCAAGCAAGATGTTTGCACAAGTGATCAAGGTGGCACCTGTTGTCATGACGTCATCGACAAGCAAAATCTTTTTCCCTCTAACAGGAAAATTCGGATCAACATCAAAAACCTCTGCAACATTTTCAATCCTCTCCATTCTTGACTTTTTGGTTTGGGTTTCTGTAAACTGCAGCCTGACCAAAGATAAGGCCACCGGAGTGCCCAAAGATTCTGATAGTGCACTGGCAAATTGCTCACTTTGGTTATAGCCTCTTTTTTTCTGTTTTAAAGGGTGAAGAGGAACTGGAGTTATTTGATCCCAATTATGAGTGAATCCATTTTCCCTTAGAATATTTCCGTACAATCTTCCCAATTCAACTCCTATTTCCGGCTTGTTTTTGTATTTCAATTGGTGTAAGAGACTTTGGCTTGACCCTTTTTTGGAAAACCTTAAAAAAGACATTACCAAATTGGGTTTTGTTAGGCCCATGATTTTGGTTACCAATTCATTGTTTTGAGGCCTAAGGTGGTAATTTGTAACCGGCAGGCCCGCAATACATATTTTGCACAACTGATCTTCAAAGTCAAAAAGACTTCTTTTGCATAGACAGCAGGTTTTCGGAAAAACCAATGCCAAAAAATCTTCAAAAAACGTAGAATACATTTTCAAAATAAAGAGTTCTAACTGAATGACTGTAAATACCTGTTATATTTGCAATTGACTAAAACCACCTTAAAATTTAATGAATTTAATAGAAGAATTCAATGCCTATAGAAGCGAAATGAATGAAAAAATCATGGCTTCAGATAATAAAGTTATCAAGCGATTTTTCAACCTAGATACCAATACCTATGCAGAAGGTGCCTTGGATATCAAAACCAAGGAAATGATTGGTTTGGCCTGTTCTATGGTTTTGCGCTGTGACGATTGTATCAAGTACCATCTAGGCAAATCACATGAGGCAGGATTGAATAAAGAACAGATTTTTGAGGTTTTTTCGATTGCAACCATTATTGGAGGATCTATTGTCATTCCGCATTTGAGAAGGGCTGTAGAATATTGGGAATTATTGGAACAAGAAGGGAAAAGTGATGTTTAAAAAAGACCTTGATCTTGAAAAGCGGTGGAGTAAGCTATTGAAGGGTATGGAAGAACTTATCGGCAAAAAGCCCAATGACTTGAATGGAGTACTGTTTTTGATTGGTGTGCAGGAATTAGGACAAGGAAACAGGAATTTTTCCAAAGAACAGAAACAAGACCTGATGCATATTGCGGTGTGTCGCCTATTGAGTATCGACGGCTACTACGAGTTTGTTGGCCGTGATGACGAGGGTTGGCCGCACTACAAGGTCGTGAAACCCCTTCGCACAACCGGCGTAAAAGAACAGGAAGACCTGCTCAAAGAAAAAACCATCGCTTACTTCAAGGAATTAGAATTGGAGAATGGCGGTTGGGAAGGCAATTAAAAAAGAGTATTCAATCAAGTACAAATGAAAAAAAGTATTCCGGCCATTTCAATTATCCTGGCCCTTCTCGTCCTCAGCTTTTTGAGTTGCAACCGCAACGCCAGCCAATACGTAG
>NZ_CDSBKL010000139.1:0-9759 GCF_977115555.1 Aquiflexum sp. | reverse complement strand
TTGGAGACAATCTCTCTTTCAACCCTTGGCATTCCTTGCCTGAACACAGGCCTTTGGGAAGCTTTAATAGGGTTAGAAAAAGGGTATATGAGGTCATGTCCAAGTTTCGCCATGATAAAAACAAGCTTCCTGTATTTGAACCAAAAGATTCACCCGATTTCCTAAAAGATATTAGAAAACCAAACGTAAAAAATACTATTGACCAAAAGGTGCCTTCCAAAAAAATCCTCCAAACGGCTGCTGAAGTCATTGTTAATTGCAATAAAGAAAAGGCATACAAATATATTTCAAGTAATAAAGAATTACCGAATTGGCTATTGAAAGCCGGGCCTGTTTACGGTATCATCAATGTGACAGGTTTGCAGACAGGTTATGAAAAAGTAGGTGACAAAAGGTGGATCGAAAGAGGAGACAGCGGCAGGTTGAAGGAGGAATTGATTTCCGTTCATCCATATTCCCATTACTCCTATCAGATCACCGACTTCAGCGACTTCTTTAGAAAACTAACCGATAAGGCTTTCGGGCAGATGTGGTTTGATACTGTTGACGACCAAACAAGAATCCGCTGGGTGTACACGTTCACTTACAAAAATATTTTGGGTAAGTTATTCCTGGGCCTTTTCATACCATTTGCTCTCAAAAAATACCTACAAAACGGCCTCAACAACGCCAAGTCTTACTTGGAGGATTGATGTAAAAGTCTTTATGGTTATCTACTTTTCTGCCAGCCATCCAATATTCTGTTTCAGGCTGGCTGGAAGACGGAAGTTGGAAGTCAGAAATCGGATGAACTCCGCCTTTCGGAGGGCAGGGATATACCGGACATTTCACTCACCTCTTGTTTGTTGCCCCTTGTATCATTCATAATTTTGAATTCCCAAAGTCTCACGTCTCAAATCTCACATCTCCCGTCTACTCCTAAATCGTTGCCAAATACCGCAAAGTACTGATGGAAGGAAAGAAGAAATATGCGCCGCCTTTGACAGTGATGACTCTTGGCAGGTCATGGATTGTTCTGTTGACCGGACAATCCTGAATGGTAAAATTCTGTTCTTCCCCCGGTTCGGGTTTTTCCTTTACCCCGATGATAGGATCGGGATCGTTGTACAATTCTTTGACTTTGGGAAGTTTTCCCCAAGTGTATTGAAGAAATTCATACTGCCGACTGATATCAGCGTTGAAGCAGGCGAAGAGCAAACCCACATCTCCTTTCGGGGTTTTGTTGGTCGGAGATCCTTCAATAATCTCTCCATATAACCGTGCCCTTCTGATAATCCTGTGCTGCTTACTAAGTTTGAGGGATTCCTTGACTCCATGGTCATCCACGCTGTCCCGTGGATTGCTTCGGCGCAAATGTGATCCAAAAGGACATTTCAGTCCGTCCGGATCAAATTTAGAATAACCAAAATCGTTAATGTCGCTGATTACTCCAGGGTCTTTTTCAGGAAAAAGTGTAATCGGCGCTCCGCTTTGCCACCTTCCCATGATCTTAGCACCCAATTTCAAGCTTTCCTCCACGTTGATGGAACCATCAGGATTTTTGGTCTTCTCATTCAAAAATGACCAAAACTTGTCTACATCCTGTTCAAGCTGCCGCATTACAAGGAAAGATCCGTTTCGACCAAAATCTTTCAGCCCACTTCCACCTGCGTCAGGAGCCAATAGGTTCAAATTCCCTTGTTCTTTGACTATCAGCGGTGTATCTGGATAAACGCCAAATTCATTTTCATACCCAAAAAGAAATTCACCGGCCTTTACCACATCATCTTTGGGGCCGACCCTTCCCGAACCTTCTATAATGGGTTGGGAAATACCATCTCTAAATCCAAAATGCTCTTTGTTTTCAGGTTGTGTCTGTCCATCAATGGCGTGAACTTCCTTCAATCCGTTTGCCTCAAATTGGGATTTCAGTTCCTCATAATAATTCAGACAGACGATTTTATCCTTTTCAATGTCATCATCGCTCTCTTTGTCATTACCAAAAATCATCAGGCATAGATGTATGGGATATTTGCGGATCTTGGGTTCTTTATGATCATTGGGATCTTTTGGCTCATCGGGATTTTTTGGCTCGTAGCCCCATTCCCAATTTTCAGGTGCGCTGCTATCCATATCCCCAAGCAGCCGGGATCTATGGGGAGAAACCATTCCCTGACGGAATTCCCTAGAAAACGCATCAAGGTTTTCTTGATATAATCCAAGCGCTTTTAGACCATTATGGTTAAAAGCGATATTCAGATGGGTACTTGAAATCTTGGATTTGTCATGGATATGAACTGCAGTCGTCATGTCCTTCCAAGATCTGGAGAGCCATTTTTTGGCAGCGGTGCGATCGATTATTTGAAGGTAAACAAACCGTGAATACATCATGTGTGCATACCCACGGATGATATAACCTTGGATATCTTCGAGTTCTAACTTTGTCATAATGATATCAAATGAGTTTGAGGAATTTAGCTGCCTGACGTTCGGAAAGTGATTTCATGAGCAGCACCCTTATTTTGGTGTTGTTGTTGACGTTTTTGATAGAAAGATCGGGGTATGCAGAATACCAGACATTGGTAATCAGTTCCGAATTTCTACTCCAAGCAAGGAAATGCTCCTCGTCATAAGCTCCTCCTGTAAATAAGAAGTTGGTTTTTGGAAAAACCTTGGTGTTGGAGAAAATACCTGTCAGTCCCCAACCGCTGTTGTCTATAAAATCCCCAAGGTATTGCTGCCAGCTGCCATCAAAATTACTGAAAAGCAATACCCGTGAATTGTCTTCAAACATGACCCATTTGGCAAAATGTATTGTCGGTATTCCCATCAGTTTGCCTTTGACAAATATAAATCTGATCAGTGTTCTCGACAATGCAAACATGGCATTGATGGTAATCAGCCGGACTTTCCCTTCCTTCATATCCACCAATTGGGTAAACTGGTTTTGGTTTTTCCAGTCTTCATATTTTTCGAGTTCAGTCAGATAGTCACTGTCTAATCCACTTCTCTTTTTGGTGAAATTTTCATCTTTCTTTTCGTAGAAGAAATGAAGCATCAACAACCATAAGATTATCGGGAGTAACAAAACACTCAGAATCACTCCAAGAAAAATAAAACCAAACCAATAGGTTCCCATTATCAGCACAGACAAAATGAAGACTCCAAAAAAACCTAATCCCCACCAATTGATTCCCGGCATCTTTACGCTATTGTTCAAAAAGGAAAATTCATCCTTTTTAACTTCTTCTCTGATTTTTTTGTGGATAGTCTTGGCGGACACATCAGTCCAAGATCTCGAATCAAGGTAGTTCCTGATAAAATTTCTCAAATTTCTTTCATCTTTTATCTGTTGTACTGTCCGGCCGGGTGCACCAATATAGACTGCTGCATCTTTCACAATGTGATTTTTCAGAAAGGCGACCCTACTATCTGGAGTCCTTTTTTCATCTAGTGGATATCCCTCACAAAATCCATAAACCTTATCCAGTATGTCTGAACTGTCTGAGCAAAAACCTTTCAGCAAGGAATCCACATTCCCGTCAAAATCCACTACAAAAAGCAGTTTGGGTATTCTTGGAGTCGGATCGTTGATCCAGGATTTCCCATGGTCAATGACCACCCACCTTGCATAATGGATGATATTCAATTTTTCGAATTCGGGCCGTATTCCCTTGTCAAGGTCTATTTTAATTTCTCCCAGAAATCCCAATAAATCCTTAAGCTTATTGTTGATGACAGGGACTATGATGGTGACTGAGTTTTGCCTCATAAATTTTATGTTAACTTATAAGTTTGTTTTTCAATAAAAATCTTTTGGTACAATCACTTCCCGAATGAATCAACCTGTCCATGTCGGCAATTGATAAATTGAAGTCAGTGGCAGGTATGCCCAATCCATCTATCCTGATTGAACGGTTTCCCTCAGCTGTTTCGAATCCGATATCGATGTTTTGGACATTCAGAAGTGTTTCAAACAATTGCTTTAGAAAATTCAAAGGTTGGGAAAAGCTTAGGGCAACTTTTTTGTCTTTTGAATGGTCATGCAGGTATAACCCAATGGCTTTCTCACAAATAAAATCCGGTGCCGGAGCAAAGCGCTCATTGTCAAAGAATCCCAATGGGTAATTGAATGCAATACCCCCGTCTACAAAAATATGGTCATTTGGATTGGAATTCCTAAACTGCCAGGCTTTGAAAAACAACGGTATAGACATGGAAGCGCGAATTGCTTCAGCGACGACAACATTCGGCGTTTTGAAGGAAGAAAATTCCTGAATAGTGTGGAGATTTAGGTCGCAGGCAAAAACATAAAGTTTCTTGCAATTTAAATCCTCCATTTGTGCAAATGTGACATTTGGTGGAAGGTTTTTTGGAGAATTGACCAAATAATTATTGATAAAATCAAAAATATACCTGCCTGAAAAAAGTCCATATTGACTGAATATCCGGAAGGGATTCCATCCGATTTTAAATTTTTTTAAGTCAAAATGATGCTTGAGGAGATTTTCGATCTGATCAACTGAATAGCCGGAGCAAATCATCCCTGCCAAAAGCGAACCTACTGAAGTTCCTGCCACCCTTTCGATATTGGAAAGAATGCCTGCATGATCAAGCTCCCTTAAGGCACCCACATAGGCTATCCCCTTGACTCCTCCTCCTTTCAATGCCAGATTTTTTATCTCCATATGGGTTTAAAAACAAGTATTCTGTAACAAATACTGATAAATAGGTACTTTGAATATAAAAGGAATAATTGAATAATCTAGATTTTTGGCAGGATTTAGAAAAGCCGATATTGGATATACTTATTTCTAAAAAGTCGATTAATAAATATTCTATTAATTTCTCTTCCTGAATAAGACTAACTAGATTCAAAAAACCAGACAAAAAAAGACCATCGGAATTTATTTTCCTATGGTCTTTTAATGCTTCTTTTTGATTTTCTGGTTTCCTGACATTTAGGAAGATCTCTTCGATAAGTCGATTGACTTGGCTCTTGTTTCTCGCTTCTTGCTTCTAGTGTCTATCCTCCAATCCTTTTTTCATCAATACCTAAAAAGACTTCTCCTCCGTCGAAGTGACAAGGAAAAGTCTTTTTTATCAATTATTCATTTTTTGTTTCGATTGGCTCAGGTCTTGCCTCTCGCCTCTCGCTTCTCAAAGTTTACTTCACATCTTTCATCAACTCCTCCACAGCTTTCTCTAGCTGTTGGTCTTTGCCTTTATCAATTTGACCGGGCATGTTTTTGACCTGAAACTGAGGTTTGGTTTCGTTGTTTTCCATCCAATTGCCGGCTTTGTCTTTGGCAGAGATCGGCACTACTCCCCATCTGCCACCATTTGGCAACATCTCCCAACCTGCAAAGGAACAGGTTCCCGGTGTTGGCATACCGACTGTCTTACCGATTTTAAGGTCTGTATAGCCACAGGCGAAACAATGTCCGTCAGAATAGTTTGCTTCGTTGAACATCGCCAAAGTCGGCTTCGTCCATCTGAATGTCGGTTCGTAACCAACTTCCCTGTCTTCAGTAGCATAGGTGATGAATTTTTCTCCTGTAAAAAACATCGCCAAATCCGCCACCAAATCCCCGCCTCCGTTGAATCTTGTATCCACTACCACTCCTTTGCGGTCATGGTATTTGCCCATCATTTCTTCATAAGTGGTTCTGTAAGGTCCATCAGACATACCGGGAATATGTACATATCCCAAGGTGCCATTGCTGAGTCGGTCCACTTCTTCCTGATTCTTTTTGACCCAACGCTTGTACAGCAATTGGTTTTCTTCACCCAAACTTACGGGCTTCACAGTCAATTGCTGACGGGTATTTGTTTTTGGATCCAATACTTCAATCAAGGTGAATTTGTCTGATTTTCTGTTGAGGTATTGGGCAATGTCTTTGTCTAAAGCAATGGTTTCACCGTCAATTTTCTCGATAATCATTCCGTTTTGGATATTCATACCGGCTTTGTCCAAAGGGCCTCCTTTGAGCACTTCAGCGATTTTTATTCCCGGGTTTTTGAAAGAATAATCGATAAAAATCCCAAGTGATGCTGTGGCGTCCGCCTGTGGTATGCTTCGGCTAAATCTTGCCCCCGCGTGAGACACGTTCAGTTCTCCGATCAACTCAGACACCATCTCTGCAAACTCATAACTGTTTCCGATATAGGGAAGGTATTTTTCATACTGGGCAGTAAGTGCATCCCAATCCACGCCATGAAAGTCCGGGGTGTAGAACACGCCTTTTGTGCGGATTTTGATGTGCTCAAACATCTCAGCTCTCTCTGCATCGGTATCCAAAGTCATTTCACCAGCTATCTTGATCTGCTCACGTTTGGTGCCTTTGTCTGTAATTTTAGAAATATTGCCATCGGCCAAGAGATATAGGTTTTTCATTTCTTTATCCCATTCCAACCTGCCAAATCCTGCATCCAGCTTCAGTTCCATCTTGGTATCCCTAGTGCGCAGGTCAGTGCTCCAAAGGTTCATGCCTTTTTCAAATCGGGCCAAATAAAACAGTTTCTCGCCATCTTTGTCAATTACCGCATCCCCAAGGGAGGATGAATGGATCGTCAGTTTGGCTTTTCTCTCCCTCAAATCTTCCCAATCAATTTTGACATCCTCTACTTTAGGAGTTTCCTTTTTTTCGTCCTTCTTTTCGTCTTCTTTTTTATCTTTTCCGGCTTTCTCGGTTTCTTTAAGTAAGTCAAAATCCTCCTTGCTCAACCTGAACCTGTCATAGGCATCTTTGGTCAAAAACAGCGTATATACATCATTTTGGGAACCTCCGCTAGTTGCAAAACTTTTAAGACCATCTCTATTGCTGAACCAAATAAGCTGTTTGCCGCCATTGACCCACTTTGGCCTGCTGTCTCCATAACCGCTTTGGGTCAGATTTTCCATTGCCTTTTTTCCAGTAGCATCCAAAAGCACCACTTCTCCATTTGACATGGTAGGATTAAATTCTGCCAAGAGCCATTTGCTGTCCGGACTCCAGGTAAAATACTGATCTCCGTCTCCCATAGTAAACAGTTGCTCAGGAGTCATCAAGGTGACAGAAGTTTTGGCAGCCAAATCCAAGACCTTCAATGTTCTTCTTCCTTCTATATAGGCTAATTTTTTCCCATCAGGAGAAATTAAAGGTTGGTAATTGTCCACATCCGAACTTACCAAAACCTCCTCCTGCAGCAAAGTGCTCGCAAAGAAGAAAATCTCGTCTTTTTCCCTGGTTCTTTTGGTTTGGTAAATCTGCCATTTGCCATCCCTTTCGCTTGCATACACTACTGATTTGCCATCCGGTGCAAACTGTACAAAGCGCTCCTGCTGCGGGGTATTGGTGATCCTTTTGGTCAGCGAACCATCCACGGAAGTCACAAAAACCTCTCCCCTTGCAATAAATGCGATTTCTTTGCCATCAGGGGAAATGGACATTTCCCTGACGCCACCATTGATGCTGATAAAACTGTCCGGATTTGAAATCCGCTGTGTTGTGATAGAAACAGCCAATTTCTTGGGTTGCTCTCCTTCTTTCAAAGTATAGAGTTCTCCGTCATAGGAAAAACTCATAAGACCGTTTTTGGAAATACTCAAGAACCTGACAGGAAAATCCTTCAGACTTGTCAATACTGTTTTTTGGGAAGGATTATCCAAACTCATTTTTTGGACATTGAAACTCCCCTTTTCCTCAGTGAGGTAATAAACTTCTTTTTCTCCCGGAGCGAAAACAGGATTCCTATCTTCTCCCGAAAAATCCGTGATCATCTTGTGGGTATTGCTTGCGGCATCATAGACCCAAATATCCCTTGTGATGGCAGATTGATGTCTTTTGCGCCATTCGTTTTCACCGCCTTTTTTGTCATGATAAATCATTTTGCTGCCATCGGAGCTGACTTGCACAAATTCGGCAGGAAGAGTCCAAACTTGGTCCACACGACCACCGCCGATTGCCACTTGATAGAGTTCGGGTTGCGATCCTGTTGGGTATTGCCTGTGCTCGGCCAAATCCTGACGTACACCTCCAAAAATCACCGTCTTGTCTTCGGCTGAAAAAGAATAGGGCATTTCATCATTGGAATGATAAGTCAATCTCTTGGCATCTCCCCCCATAGCACTCATGATGTATACATCAAAATTGCCATAGCGGTCAGAAGCAAATGCGATCTTGCTTCCGTCTTTGCTCCAGACAGGCATAAAATCATGTGCTTCGTGAAAAGTCAGTTGGTTCGCTTTTCCCCCGGATGTAGGAATGGTGTACAAATCACCTTTGTAAGTAAAAACGATTTGTGAACCGTCAGGAGAAATGGAAGGATAACGCAGCCATTTTGGTGACTCTTGGGCAAATAATTGAAAAGAAAGGGTGAGCAACAAAATGCTCATCCCGGAGAATTTTAATTTCATAATAAAGATAAATTTTAACCTGCGGCTAAAAATAGAAAAAAGGCTCCTACCTCAAAGCAAAAATTACTTTGGATGCCTATTATTTGTTTTAAGGATCATTCCTAGAAATCCAAAAAAAAATTGGATTTATCCTCAGTGATACTTGCCTACCCAAAGCATTTTGGAAGGATCTTTCAGGTTGCTAATGGTGACTTTGGAAGGAAAAGAAGCCCTGATATTTGGATCAGTATCCTGCACTTCTTCTATTGTATATTGCACCCAATTGAATCCTTTTTTTAAGTCAAGATCGAATTTGTATGTAGTCTCTACTTTATCCTCATCGGTAATATAGACTTCATTGGTACATTCCATCTTTACATTCGCATCATCTTCCAGATAGATCACCTCATAGAAGGAACCTTTGACCGCATTGTTATAACCGGGGTCTTCAAGCCAGGGCCTAAGATTTTCATCAGAAACCAAAAACACAGAGCCGGACCATTCCCCCTTGGAAGTCATTCTGATAAAGTCCTGCCTTACTGCTTGTTTGTTATAATTTTCTCCAAAAGCATTGTAATCCCCGCAGGAGAAAAAGAAATTGAAATAAAGGTCACCTATGTACATGGACTTACTCTCTACGGAAATATTTTCCAGGCTGACGTTTTCAAGATTGACAGTAAACTGACCGTTTTTTTGGACGGTCCCGATAGGAATAGGATTATCCATCCCAAAAAGCATTAAAACCAGATCCATTTCGGATGATTCATGGTTTTTTATATAGCCCTTAATCTCCTGCCCATTGGCAAAGAAATAAATGAGGGTGCAAAACAAGGTGAAGGCTGATTTCATATTATTAAAGATTTAAAGGTTAGAATTCCAAAAGTTTTGATAATCAAAAAGTTAAATTGACTTTTTTAAATATATGAAAGCTATGTAAGAAAGTAAAATAAGTATGCAACATTCTGGAGGTACCTTGACTTTCATGATTTCAAGCTAACGTTATTTATAATTCAAAAAAATGTCCTAAATCAACAAAAAGAAATACAAATTAAACCCATAGGCCTAATGATTTTATTAGTATCAGTGATTGAAAAACAAGAGATAAAAAATAACTACTAATCTCCTCTTTTTTTTTAAGAAGAGCTATTTTTATTGTGATAAGAAACTACTGACCAAGAATAAATGCAAGTCTAATATGTTCTATTCGTATAGTCCTCCCAAGTCTTGAGAATCCATCTCTGAAATATTTTATGCTGTTGGATTCAGTCCTCCTTCTTATTTTATCAAATGCTTCAAGGAAACTTATGGAGTTACACCTAATGAATTTTTGGAGAATAAAAACAATACAAAACGCAACTCTTCCGAAAATCAAATTTATAATCCTTGATTTAAAAATCTATTTC
>NZ_CDSBKL010000138.1:0-9799 GCF_977115555.1 Aquiflexum sp. | reverse complement strand
GCGGTTCACTGGATTGTAGGTTGCGTTTTGAGGTAATAGGAAAGCATGGATTCATAACCTTTTCTCCTTTTAAATTTTTAGCTTAGTTTTGGATCGGGTTTAGTCTTTACCCATTTGTCTGCCCTTTCCCAGATTATCCGCTTCTTAGAATCAATATACCCTAATAATGAATCCTTTTGACCTCCACTCCAAAATCGGCAGAACCGTATTCCAAGATGACAGGGAGTTTCTGTTTTTTAGCGGAACGGCCTATCTGGGCATGGGAGGAGTGGAAGCATTCGAAAAACTGGTCATTGAAGGCATAGCCAAATACGGCATCAGCCACGGACTCAGCCGGGTCAACAATGTCCGGCTTGCTGTCTATGAGCAGTTTGAGGTGTTTTTTGCAACAAAAGCCAAAGCGGAAAAATCCCTCGTTTGGAGCAGCGGCTTCCTTGCAGGTACTGCCGCAGTCAATTACCTGAAAAAAGATGCCCATCAGGTTTTCATTGCGCCGGATACACATCCTGCTGTGTTGGCAGAGGGACTTCATCCCTTTCCCAACCCAAGTTTTGATTATTGGATCAGCTATTGCAAGGAAACCTGCGAATTACTGCCTACCTCCAATATCCTGATTTTGGCCAATGCAGTAGATCCGCTTAAGCCTGATGTCCATGATTTTGATTGGATCAAGGAATTGCCATCCAAACACAATTATACTTTGCTTCTTGATGACAGCCATGCTTTTGGGATTTTGGGTGAGGATATTTTTGGGACCTATAGCCAATGGAAAAACCTACCGGTGAATCTTGTCATCTCAGGTTCCTTGGGAAAAGGACTTTCCCTTCCTGCCGGAATCATTTTAGGGGAAGAGAAAACCATTTCAGGAATTTCACAGCTGCCGATTTTCCGTACTTCCTCGCCACCGACACCGGGATTTTTGCAGGCATTCCTGCAGGGACAGCATCTTTTTGAAGCGCAGCGCACAAAATCCAAATCCAACCTCAGCCTTTTCAAAAGTCTTTTGAGAACGGATTCCGCTTTCCTTCAATCCGGGGATTTTCCTGTTTTCTCTTTTTCCGATCAAAGTTGGGCTGATGCGCTCGAAGCAGCAGGCATTATTGTGTCTTCCTTTCCATATCCAAAACCGACAGATCCTTTTGCAAATAGAATTGTGGTTTCGGGCGGTCACGAAGAATCCGATTTACTCCTCCTCCACAAGGCAATTTCCAATCTTAAACGGTGATTTTTTGAATCTGATGTTTGGGTTAAAAACCGAATATGGCTTACTTGAGGACAAATAGTCAAACTTGAAGCCCATGTTACAAAAACCACTTTGTCTTTTCATTTTCGGAATCCTGCTTTTTTCCTGTTCCCAAAAAGAACCTGTTCCGTTTGAGGATATTCCTGAAAGCTTTCCTGTGTTGAAAAAGGTTTTGGAAAATCCGGAGACCTTCAAGGCACAGATTCTATACACAAGGATAGACCGGGATTCTTTGGGCAATCCGGTTTTCATAGATTTCAATGTGGGATTGGATGACCAAACCTACTTTTATCCGGCAAGCACTGTCAAACTTCCTGTAGCGATTTTGGCCTTGGAATGGTTGGCAACACAAAATATAGAAGGGCTGACTGCGGAAACCACCATGCTGACGGACTCGGTGAGGCCTTCCCAAATCCCCGCTTTGGTTGACAGTTCGGCAGAAAATAACCTGCCGAGCATTGCCCATTATATCAAAAAAATCCTGCTCGTCAGCGACAATGATGCTTACAACAGGCTCTATGAACTCTTGGGCCAGGATTATATCAATACCAAACTCAAGAAAAAAGGCTTTGCAAATACCATCATCAACCACCGACTCAGCATGCCGATGAGCGAAGTGGAAAACAGACACTTCAATCCCATCCGGTTTGTGGATAATTCGGGTAATGTTTTGTTGGAAATCCCTGCAAGGGAAACATCCGAAGTCTATGCCAATAGGAACCATCCGACTATTGGCAAGGCATATTATAGCGGAGGTGAGTTGGTCAATGAGCCGATGGATTTTACATACAAAAACAAATTTGCGCTTTCTGACCTTCATAGCGTCGTCCAAAGGATGGTATTTCCTGAGAAATTTTCTTCCGGACAAAGATTTCAGATCAGCGAATCAGACCGGTCATTTATCCTGAAATACATGTCCATGCTTCCCATGGAAAGTGATTTTCCCAAATTTGGCCTTCCGGAATTTTATGACAGCTATTCTAAGTTTTTCAAATTCGGAACGGACAAAACCCCGATTCCGGCAAGGTTCAGGATTTTCAACAAAACAGGGAATGCATACGGGCACTTGTTGGACAGTTCGTATTTTGTAGATTTTGAGACGGGAACGGAGTTTTTTGTGTCTGCAGTCATCTATACCAATGCCGACGAAACCCTCAATGACGATATCTATGAATATGATTCGATCGGCTTTCCGTTTTTTGCGGAGTTGGGGGAATATTTATACCAATTGGAATTGAAGAGGAAAAAGGAAAGGAAGCCCGATCTTTCCCCATTTCGGTTCAGCTACAAATAACGTTTCCCGCCGATTTCGCAGATGGAATGGAAAGTCAGTGGGGACACTGACTCAGGCGGTGGCTTTTGCAACACTAACTTTGGCAAAGGAAATTATCTGCGTGTTCTGCGGGACCAACTTATTAGATTCTGAAATATTCTCCCGCCGATTTCGCAGACTTCCGCAGATGGAATGAACAGATAAGGTGTACTTCGCCCATGGCAGTGTCTTCACTGCCATTAAATGTAAAATAACTTCTCAAAAGGGAAAGTCAGTGAGGACACTGGCTTAAGCTGACAATACAAAAAAAGCCAACGGTTCTTTTCCCTTGGCTTTTAAATTAATATTTTTTGTTTGCTTTACTAAGCATTCTCGGAGATGAACTTGTCCAAATCTTTAAGGGTAATCAAACCTTCATAGAATGCTCTCCCAAAAACTGCAGCTGTGACCCCCATGTCTTTCAATTTTTTGAAATCGTCAATATTTCGTACCCCACCACTGGCGGCAAGGTGAATCTTTGGATATTTTTCCACAATTCTTTGGTACAATTCGAAATTCGGCCCTTCCATCACTCCGTCTCTGGTGACATCAGAAACCTTCACGTACTTCAAGCCCCTTTGGTAAAAATTTTCTATGTGGTCAAATAGGTCTATTTCTGTTTTTTTCAGCCAACCCCTTGTTTTGATTTTCATATCTATTGGATTGGTATCTGCTGCCAAAATGATTTTTTCACGGCCATAAGTTACCAACCATTGTGCAAATCTTTCCGGATAGGAGGCTGCAACCGATGATGCAGTGATGGTTTTTGCTCCGTATTCGAAGCATTTCAACAAATCCCCATCTGTAGAAATTCCTCCTGTGAAGTCTACGATCAAGTTGGTATAACCAGCTATCGCCTCAAGAATATGGAAGTTCTTTGGTTCTCCTCTGCGTGCGCCATCCAGATCCACCAAGTGAAGCCACTTGATGCCATGGTCTTCAAATGCCTGTGCCACGGCGAGTGGATTGTTGGAAATCACTTCCTCTGTGGCAAAATCCCCACGTTTGAGACGGACGCATTTACCATTGATGATCCAAATTGAGGGGATGATGTCAAAATCAGTCATAGCTCCAATAGGTTGGGTTTGGGAAATTAATGAAATCCCTGACAGGCAAAGTTCAAAACTTAATTACTAATCAGGATTTTAAAGATAATACAAGAAAGCAGAATTTGACAATAGCCTCACTAAACTTTACCTATTTTTAAATTTTGGAAAAGAATGGCAGACAAATCTCTCAATAGACTAGCCTTGCTATTTTCCCTTTGGCCCCTGAAGCCCAAATGGAAGTGGTGGTATGGTCAATTTTGACTGCATGGAATCCCTCTTCTGAAAATCTCTCCCAATCATCTCCCCTGTTGGTGGAAAAATCGGAACCGTTTGGTCCTACTGTCACCAGCCATCCGAATCTGGAGTAAAACTCTATTCCAGACCGATACCCGCTCGGCAGCTTTCCGGGAATCAGATTCCATGTTTTTCCTTTGTCCAAAGAAACCATACAGTTGTTATAGCTCAAATCTGCTTGGGCATAATCTCCGCCGACAGCCACTATGCCTTCTACATCAATTCTCACCATAGAAAAAATACCTTGGGAATCTTCATTTTGCACAATGGGTGTGGGGTATTTTTCCCAATGGAATCCATTGTCCGGTGAATGATAGATTTTACTGTCCTTTCCCGCACTGGCAAACCAGATATTGTCTCCGTCTGCCAAAATCCCTGATCCGCTTGCCGCAAAGGAGCCACCTCCTACCGGACCAGGAGGTGAAGATTCCATCCACTTCCATGTTTCTCCAAGGTCTTTGGTTTGCAATATCATCCACTTTCCCTCCACCACATCTCCAATGGCATATCCAGCGTTTTTATAAAACGCCATTCCATCAAGAAAAGCCCCCTCGGGACCTTGGTATTTTTTCTCCCAGGTTTTTCCCCCGTCGATCGTTTTGTAAATGACGGCAGGCTGACCGGAGGCCATTGCGATAGCGGTATTGGCATCAATTCCCTCAATATCCCTGAAATCAACAGAGTCAAGCCCATCGATGATTCCTGATTCCCAGGTTTCTCCGGCATCCAAAGTCCTTAACCATGTTCCTCCCGATCCGCTTGCCCAGACAATCTGTTCGGTAATCGGAGACAGACCACGCAATGAGGCGGTGGTTGGGGTTTCTATTTTATCCCAACCTAGGGGTTTCTCAGAAATAACCGTATTTTTTGATTTGCTACAGCTGACAAGGAGAAACAGTAGCAGAAAAACAGTGGCGTAATTTTTCATAGTTATGGTTTTTATTTAGCCAAAAAGTCCAAAATCATAAATTTTCATTGGTAGGAAGTACAACAGAAATTTTGGGTTTTTGATTTCATCCTGTGCTTCCAATTCCTTTAGCCATCAAGCCGGCAAGAATCGGAATCACAAATAAAAGCAACAACTCCATGCGCACCATCCAAAAAATGGCTTTTGGTACCTGAATATTTTCTTCTGGGTCGCCGTTTTTATTTTTGATAAAAAAGACTGTAGGGTAAATCGAGAGGATGCCTATGATGACAAACAAGGTAAGCTTGGTATGAAAAATTGGGTTTTTGCTGTAAAATTCAGTGGGTTTGCCAAAACCTCCCAACCAAAGGGTCATTCCGACAGCCAACAAAACAATTACCCCAAGGGCATAAATCCCATCAATTTTGGCTAGTCTTCCGATATCTGAGCGTGAAATGGTTTCTTTCAGCAATAGATGCTCAGAAACAAGTGCGCCCACTATGGTGAAAATACTGATAAAATGAACGTAGCGGAGGAGGATTTCTGTGGACATATACTATAAAAGTATAGGATTATCCGCAATATTCCAGCGGTAATCCCTTCTCTTCTTTTTGCCGGAGGAAAACAGGATCAAGCAATTTTGAAAAAGAACAGCATGCACTTCCCGTGCTGTCAAATATTAGGCTTCAAAATTATTCCTGAAAGACAGCTTAGTGTAACCTCATCCAATTTAAAAAGGCTGTTAAAACTATTCTCCGGAAGGTGTCAGTTTTGGTTTTTTGAGGGTAAAGACCCTAGAAATAGTGAATCCCAGCCTGATATCCCCTTTGAAGAAATTGCCGGTGGTCTCGGAGATAAAACTTCTCTCCGTCATGCCGTCAGAGTTGGTAAGGTTGATTTGGAATACATGGCCGCCGGTTTCAATGTCCACACCCAATGCGATGGAGTTTGTGGTTCCAGGCAACTTATATTCCGGTAGCTGATAATAATACTCGGCGTTGAAACTGATGCGTCGGCTAAGTTTGATCCTTCCTCCAACTCCCACAGCAAAAACATCATTGGGGTCCTCTGCTCCTTCTACTAAATTATAGTGGATCATAGTTGGCATAACCTGAAGGGAAAGTCCTTCGCTGAATTTCCTTCCAATGAGTACTTGCCCAGAATAAAACAAGTTGGAGGTTTGGTAATTAATAATATTTGGGTTGTCAAACTTAATGGATTTATACATGATAGATCCCACCGCACTCAAAGTGATCGGGCTTCCGTTTGTAGCTTGTCTGATGATTTTATATTTGGTAAATCCGTCATATTGTTTTTGGTAAGTACTCCTTCCGATACCGATCATCCAATTCTTTGTCAGCCCATAGTCCAGACCCAATCGCATCGTAGCCTGGTCCAGACCAAATAATTCGTATGCCCCACCGTTGATATAGCCAAACCTATGGGAAATCCTGAAATCAAGTACTCCGGGGGCCACATTTTCAATAGAATGTCCTTGGATGATCCTGGTGGTTTTGAAGGTGGCGATGGTAAAATCACGCTTGTCATCGTCTTTCATTTCTTCCTCAAGCATGCTCATCAAATCCTCCTGTGCCATAGCGGGCAGAAAGGCAAAAAGCATCATTACAAGAATTTTTAAAGTCTTCATCAGGATTTTGGTTTATAGGCGCAATTCACTTTGATGGAAATCTGCTTGGCAATTTTGTCTGCTACCAATGAGGGAATTTCAATTTCAAAATCATTCAGTTTGATGTCAAAATCGGATTCAACATTGATTCCATCTTTTTTGACTTGGATGGTTCCCGTTGAGCTGACATGTTTTTTAACCCCATGAATCGTCAAATCTCCCTCCACCTTTGCCTGGTAATTTCCTTCTTTTTTGAAATCGATCTCTGAAAGGTTGGTGATTTTTCCTTGGAATGTTGATTTGGGAATCTTCCCTGATTCCATGTAATTTTCGTTGAAATGCTCCTCCATCAGGGCTTTTTCGAAATGAAAGCCTTTGACCAAAATGGCAAAGACAATTTCGCCGGTATCCGTATTGATCATACTGGTAACTTCGTTGTTGACTCCTTCTATATTCTCGATAGGCGTCTCAGAATAAAATGATACTTGGCCTGTGCGGGTCATGAATATTCCCTGGGCCATACTTCCAAAGCCGAAGACTGTGAATCCAATTAGGCAAATTAACTTTTTCATATTTTAAAATTGTTTAGTAGAGATCAAGGCATCAGTTATTTAGCTTTCCGGAATTGATCCAGTTTTGGATCTGTTCAATCTGGCAGCTGCTCATCTTGCCGGAATTTTTGGGCATGGCGGAAAATCCTGGAGAATGGTTGATACTTCCCATCAGACTTCCATCATTTACATATTTCAACACCTCTGCATAGGTGTCTAATTTAATCCCCGCAGAGGCGGAATTCCCGGCGTGGCAATTATTGCATTTGTTGTTCAAAATCGGGAGAACATCAGCCGAAAATAAGGGGCTGACTGCAGGGGTACAGTTTTGCAGGTCAGGATAAAGAATGGCTTCTTTGTCATAATAACAACCCGTAAGGAAAAGACAAAAGGAAAAGACAATTCCTATTGACAGGGTAGTTTGTATTTTAAATTTCATGTCATTAATTGTTTGGAGCTCCGGCACTTACCCAACTTTTGATTTGGGTTATCTCGCAATCTTGAAGTTTACCTCCTTGGGGCATTGCCACAAAACCCTGGGCATGGGTGATACTTCCTACCAGTTTACCATTAGCAGCTTGGGTTTGAACCGCCTTGTGGGTAGATAAATCAATATTGCCTCCCAAGGATCCCGGTTTATGGCATCCGACACAATTGGTTGCCATAATAGGCTGTATGATAGCTGCATAAGTAAACAGAGAGGGGTCACACCCACAGTTGCAGTCTGTGGTATTTTTGGCGCCTTCATTGATCCAAAGTTTGATGGCATCCTTTTGGGCTTGGGATAGCGGTCCGTCAGGCGGCATCCTGTCACTTCCCGTTGCAAACAATACTTTATAAAGTTTGCTGTTATTGGCATTTCCCTTAGAAATCCCCTTTTTCATAATATTGGTATAGCTGTCTAGGACATATCCATCTTTTTTGCTCTTAGAATCATGACAACCACTCCGTGCACATGATGAAAGAAAAATGGGTAGAATACTGCTTTCAAAGCAAACAGACCCATCACTGAGGCAATCATCTGTTGGCGGGGGCGGGGGCTCATTGTTCGAGTCAAGGGAACTTAGGAAGGGTTCATGGACACATGATCCAAAAAAGATCAAAATCCACAATGCGAATAGGCTTCTGCTATTGCTGAGTACAGGTGATTTTTTCATAGCCTTGGACTGATTGGTTTCATTTGGTAATTATTGCTCTGTTGATAACCACATCGGACAGGTACCCGACACAGATTCCTTTAATCGATACGGTTGCGCCGATTTCAATACCTTTGCTTTCACCCTCCATTGTGCAACTGACCCCAAACATCGGGTTGTCAGTGACCAAAATGATGACTGTTTTTCCTTCCTGGTTGGTGAGGATTTCGGCAACTTCACCCCGGACTTCGATTACCTTGTCGAGAAACTCATTGTTTCCATCTGCTTCATTGGCTTCAAACCTCTCAAACAATTCTACGGCACTGATTTCGATGGCCTCTTCATCCATCACCGAGCGATGGGATTTATTAAACAAGTTGTACCCCACCATTCCTGAAATGGAGATTACTAAAAGGCCCAATATTAGGAAGCGTTTTTTCATATACCCATTGTTAAATGTTAAGTCTATTCCAATTAAAGCAAGGCCATGTCGCCCCAAACTTTATTTGGCGTGAAAAGAATCAAAGAAATGATATTTGTAACTAGTTGGGCGAAAATCAATAATCTAACGTGATGCCCTGATATAAATTATTCTATTCTTGTTTGGGTTATTCTATTTGTTTCCGGTCTTAATAAAAAAGAGGGCTAGCGGATACCAAATAAATTTCAAGAATAGGATGTATACCTTGCGAGATCAATTTAGGTAATGATATTTCGGAATTTACAAGTTTCATGCCAAAAAAATAGCAGTATCTCCTTCAATCATGATTTTTTCTTTGGAGAAATTATTTCATCACGAAATCAAATTCTAAAATCGGTAAAGACGACTTGTAACATTGAATATTTACCAACAACTACGTGTAAATTTCTAGAAATTTTGTCTGCTTTTTGAGCATGATTTTTTCCAACATCGAAGACAGATACTTTTTGAAGTGGTAAAATCCTTAAGCCAAAACCAAGGGGAAGAGCTGATTTCAGGAAATTACGTCTGTTGGTAATAATGAGCTTAAGTAAAAGTCAGGAAGGTGAAAATTCTATTTCGCAGTATATGTAAATATGCAAATTATCTAGTACCCTGATGCACCTCAAAAAGGAATTGTTAGAAACTGGATATTCATAGCTATTGGACTTGAAGTTACTTTTTAGATTTTTTTACTGAATAGCCCATATCAACAAATCCAAGGTGTCACAGTCCTGTCTATCCTTTTCTGATTTAAAACCAGTGTTTTGCATAATATCTACGATTTTATATTTCAGCTTCGATTCTTTAATGTCTTTATACATATCGTCAATACACTCTGAATAATTATGAAATTTCTTAAAGTATTTACTGTTAAGTTTTCTTTTAATTGCTTCGTCTTCATTATTCATATTTCTATTCAAAACGGTTGAATTAAAAATCATAGCATATGTATCAGGATATGTTTTCAATGTTTCTAAAACGAGAACCATGTTCAGTTTACTATATGGAGCAGTATTAAAGAATAAATCTTGGTGAGTTTTATTCATTTCCTCCGAGTAACTGTTTATTTGTCTTTCATAAATTGATTTTAAAGTGTAAATCATTTTAAAATCATCTTTATCAATTTCTTGTAGTATCGTTTTTTTCAAACCATAATATTTAGGAATAATCCGATTATTTAGATCTGCATAAAACTCAATTCTCATTTCAACTTCCAT
>NZ_CDSBKL010000137.1:0-9824 GCF_977115555.1 Aquiflexum sp. | reverse complement strand
AACCGGATTGCTTTTCCTTTTCTACCAAGATTTGACCAATACGCGGCCAGTCGTCGCCAATCTCCTAACTCTCAATTTTCTCTGTGAACTCTGTGTCCTCTGTGGTGATTTATTTTTTATAAATTAAAGAATTGAATTTCATTGTTTTTGGTGGAAGGCTAATTTTTGACTTGTGATTATCTCGGCCAAAAACCGGATTGCTTTTCCTTTTCTACCAAGATTTGACCAATACGCGGCCAGTCGTCTCTATCGGATGTACCCTCAATTTATAAATCCAGCTTCTGGAGAAGCAGGAAAGCGACGCCTCCTTTTACCTCTCACCATTTACAATTTCATTCCTCTACCTTCATCCTTTCTCTGAGTCCTCTGTGCCCTCTGTGGTAAAAAATTTTATTGATCTTTCAATGAAACGGATGATCTGCCAATGGCTTTTTGGAAAAAGGATGGTAATCACCGACGAGCCCGATTCCTTTTTGCTGCCTGATGTCATGGACAAGCTCCACAGAACTTCTTGCTTCCTGCAATCCAAAGCCTTTTCCTTCCAAAACCCCATCATAACTTTGCGTATGCAAGTCCACAAATCCCTCGCTGAATTCAATTTCATGTCCTTCCATTGTCAGGGAACGGTAAATGGTTTTTCCTTTAGACAAAACTGATTCTGGTAAAGTCTCCTGATTGATACTCAAAAACCACCGTACTCTTGCCCTTTCCAACTCAAGATATCCGGATGCCCGGTCATGGGTCTGCAGATGTACTACATTTGTTTTGACTTTCCCAAAAATCCAAACCAACATGTCAAAAAAATGGATTCCGATATTGGTTGCAATCCCGCCGGATTTACTTTCATCTCCTTTCCAAGAAGTGTAATACCAATTGCCCCTTGAAGAAATATAAGTAAGGTCAATGTCATGGATTTTATCGGCGGGTTCTGCCATCACTTTGCGCCTGAGTTCCAAAATAGCGGGATGAAGCCGAAGCTGAAGGATGTTAAAGACCCTCGAACCGGTTTCTTTTTCTACCAATTCCAGCCCATCGATATTCCAAGGATTGAGCACCAATGGTTTTTCGCAGATCACATCCGCACCTAGCCGTAGTCCAAACCTGATATGGGAATCATGTAAGTAATTTGGTGAGCAAACACTGACATAATCCACTCCTTGGTCAGTCCTTTTAAATTTTTCCAAAAACCTGTCAAACCTTTCAAATTCTGTGAAAAATGCAGCTTTGGGAAAAAAGCTATCCATCACGCCCACAGAATCAAACTTATCAAATGCTGCTACAATTTGGTTTCCGGTATCTTTGACCGCCTTCATATGCTTTGGGGCGATATACCCCGCTGCTCCGATCAAGGCAAAATTTTTCATGGTTTAATTCCTGATTTATGGACGAGTCCATTTTCCAAAATATATATCTCCCCACTTTCAGGACACTTGGCTTGTCCTTCTTGATCAAACACAAGCTTATGTCCATATTCACTCATCCATCCTTTTTGACGGGCGGGGTTGCCGATGACCAAGGCATGGTTGGGAACATCTTTTGTAACAACTGCCCCGGCGCCAATAAATGAATAGGCTCCGATATTATTGCCACAGACAATGGTCGCATTGGCGCCGATCGTAGCTCCTTTTCCAACTTTTGTAGGGAGGTATTCATTTTTCCTGCTGATGGCAGAACGGGGATTGATCACGTTGGTAAAGACCATAGATGGTCCAAGAAAAACATCGTCCTCGCAAGTCACTCCTGTGTAGATAGACACATTGTTTTGGACTTTAACATTGTTGCCAAGGACCACCTCGGGAGATACCACCACATTTTGGCCGATATTACAGTTTTTGCCGATTTTACAATTTGCCATAACATGGGAAAAGTGCCAGATCTTTGTCCCTTCTCCTATTTCGCAACCTTGATCGATATAGGCTGATTCATGTGCAAAATATGATTTCATAGGAAAAAACTTTTGATGGTATTGGTAATCAATTCTAGTTGGTCGGGCTCCATTTCGGTATGGATAGGTAGGGAAATGACTTCCTGACAGAGTTTTTCTGCAATTGGAAAATCCCCTTCCTGATAGTCATAAATTTGATAAGCAACCTGAAGATGGACCGGAAGTGGATAATATACCGTTGTTGGGATGCCAAATGAAGCAAGGTGTTTTGAAAACTCATCTCTGTCTACTCCTTTTAATTTGATGGTGTACTGATGGAAAGCATGTGTTGACTCTGACACCCTCTTGGGAATGGAGATATGGGAATGTTTTTCAAAAGCCTTGTCATAAGCCTTAGCAACCTCATTTCGGGCATTGATATATTGGTCCAAATACCTGAGCTTCACCCTCAACATGGCAGCCTGAATGGTATCCAAACGGGAATTGACCCCTAAGGAATGGTGGTGGTATTTCTTTTTTTGGCCGTGGGTGGAGATCATGCGCATCTTTTCTGCAAGGTCATGGTCATTGGTAAACAAGGCGCCGCCATCTCCAAAGCAGCCAAGTGTTTTGGAAGGAAAAAATGAAGTGACACCTATGTCTCCCATCGTTCCTGATTGTGCAAGAGTCCCGTCTGAAAATTTATAAACGGATCCGATCGATTGTGCGGCATCTTCAATTACTTTCAATCCATGTTTCTTTGCAATGCCCAAAATGGATTCCATATCCGAGCATTGACCAAAAAGATGGACTGGGACGATTGCTACTGTCCTATCTGAAATTACAGTTTCTATTTTGCTTACATCAATCTGAAAAGTAGCCTCATCAACATCCACAAACACCGGTTTCAATCCCAAAAGTGCAATCACCTCCACAGCTGCGATATAGGTAAATGCCGGAACAATAACTTCATCTCCAGGCTTAAAACCCAGCGCCATCATCGCTATCTGTAAGCCGTCTGTACCGTTGCCACAGGGGATGACATATTTACAGCTGAGGTATTCCTTCAATTCATCTGCAAATAACCTGACGTGTGGCCCGTTAATAAAAGAAGCTTGATCAATGACTTCCTGCATGGCTGCATCGATTTCCTCTTTGATCTTTTCATATTGGGACCTGAGGTCCACCATCTGGATTTTCTTCATTTGTTATTCATGCTTTCGCAAAGGTATGGTCACAGCTTCGCCACCTGGGTCACAGTAATTATGGGGGAAAAGGTATTTATTTTTGAATAGAACGATTCCCTTAAATACTGAATATTACAGGATTGATTCCTATTGTGTCAATGCCTATTTTAATATTGGGTATGACATGTTAGGTATCGTCAGTCTGACTGATCCCGATGTTTTTCGGGAAATGGTTATAAACACAATATGAGATCCCTCAGTCTTACCTCCTTCAGGATGACTTGTACCCCTTTCTTAATTACTCATTCATAATTACCCCCTTCTCATCGCCCGCTTCCACCACGGCAGCTGTACTTCCTCATGGTATCCGTAGTGACTGTTATACCCATAACCGTAACCATAGCCATAGCCAAAACCATAACCTTTGTCTATGTGTACGTCGTTGAGGATGCCGTATATTTTTGAAACCCCTCCTTTTTCGATGAGGTTATTCAAAACCTGAATATTGTTTTTGTTGGAAAAACCCTGTCTGAAAATGAAAAAATTAACATCCGAATGTTTGAAGAGTTCTTTTGTCTCTGAAACCAATCCAGCCGGAGGACAATCCAATACAATGACATCATATTCCTCCTTGATTTCGGCCATGATCTTTGAAAATTTATTTTGCAGGAGCAATTCAGCAGGATTAGGCGGTATCGGACCTGAAAGGATGATATCAAGGTTGTCATATTTGGTTTTCTTGACCACTTCCCTCCAAGGCATATTCTTGCTCAGGCAGGTACTCATTCCGAGGTCATTTACCAATCCGAATTCTTCAGCAATTTTTGGCTTTCTGAGATCCAAACCAATCAATAATGTATTTTTGCCCATAAGTGAGTAGACAGAGGCCATATTCACCGATGCAAAAGTCTTTCCTTCGCCAGAAATGCTTGAAGTGAATAAGATCGTAAGGTGCTCTTTATTTGGGTTGAGGTAGGACATGTCCGCCCTGATGTTTCTGAATGATTCGGTCACCGAGGATCGGGGGTTATGAAGGACCGGTTTGGGATCATTGCCTTGGTTTCTGCCTATCATTCCGATCAGCGGGGTTTTGATCTGTTTTTCGAGATCCTTAGGATCTTCAATTTTGGTGTTTAGAAAATCCCTGATTGAAATGTATCCGATGGAAAAAATCAGACCTATCGCCAAACCAATAATCAGGTTTGTGATTTTTTTTGGAAATACAGGTTCCTGACCGGCCCTTGCCAGATCCAAAATAACATTTTTTGGCATGTTGGATGCCCTGGTAATTTCGGACTCAGCCCTTTTTTGAAGCAGGTAAACGTAAATATTTTCATTTACGGTAAATTTCCTTTGGATTCCCAAAAGCCTCCTTTCCGTTTCCGGGAGTGCATTGATTTCCCTCTCGACTCTCTTTATCTGGGAATTGACTTCCTGAAGGTAGGTGTTTGTATTGCGGATAGAAGAAAGGATGTTTTCCTGCAGGGCTTTTTTTGTATTTCTTATCTGACTGTTGATTTCCCTGACAGGTGGCGCTTCCTCCGAAAAATTATTTGAAAGCCTCATTTTCTCTGCCTGGAGTTCACTGATTTTGACTACCAATGATTGCAAAAGTGGATCAGTATTGCCGATAATCGAAGGTGCCACTATGTCCTCCATGGTATCGTCGGTGATATATTTTTGGAGGGTCTGAAAATACCGGAGGTTGATTTCTGCTTGGGATTTATCTTTTTCAAGTTCCTGAAGCCTCAAAAATATCTGTGAGCCTTCTTCGCTCAGGTTAAAAATCCTGTTTTCGGACCTGTACTTTTCCAGGCTTCCCTCAAAAAAAGTCAGTGAATCTGTGATTCCGCTCAGTTGATCTTCTATAAATCGTATGGTATTCTCAGCGGCCTTGTTTTTTTCATCCAATTCCCTTTGAAGGTAAACTTCCATCAATTTGTTAAGGTAATCCTCCCCCATTCTTCTGACGGGAGTTTCAAATGAAATATTCAGGATGGAAGCCTGTTTGTTGATGGGGCTGACGTTTATTTTATCTTTTAAGAAAAGTGCCAAAGAGGGTGTATCTACCAATTGGAAAAGGATTATATCCCCAACTTTGGCATCATTGCGTTCTACTTTGATCTTTAAATAGTCCGACTCAATGGTTTCACCAAAAGCATAAGTCGGTTTGATTTCCGGGATTTCTTCTATTTCAGTTTTATAAAAAGGATCATTTGGATTGAATATTTCAAATTCATCCCCGTCAGGTTCAATGCTGAAAGTCTCCTCATCCAATACTTCAATCACAAATTTTCCTTTGACCAACTGGGGATGAGTCCAATCCGCATCGACCTCGACAGGAACTCCCGCATGCACCTGCGACCTCATCAATAGGTCATCTGTGAAATAGAAAACATCCAAACCAAGTTCCTGAATAGCTTCTTCTGCAAGTGTATATGACTTTAGGATTCCGATTTCGTTTTCGACGTTGTTTTTGATGGGCATCATCCCAACGGCATCAAAGATCTCTGAACCCAAAGCCTGTGGTTCTTCTGTGATTATCACCGTGGACTGAACCATGTAGACTGGGGTTGCATATTTATTGAAAAGGAATGCGCCCAGAACGCAAACCAAGGTACAAATGGCAATAAATGGCCAATATTTGAGATAGTTAAAAAGAATAACCTTCAACTCAATATCATCCTCATGCGGCGGCAAAAAAGGATCCGGAAGAAATGGGTAGGAATTGTTTGTACTCATCAATTTTGGAGGATAATATTCAGAACCAAGGCTACGGCTGTGACAGAAGAAAGAATCAAGGCGACGGTCTGAGCGGTATTTTCGCCCGTACCGATCTCCCTGGCTTTCAGAGGCTCAGCATAAATCTGATCATTTGGCTGTATAAAATAATAAGGCGTTCGTATGATCTGCCTGTCATTGAGATTGATTCTGTGAAGTTTTGTCCCATCAGGATATTGTCGGACAAGAATGATCTGATCCCTTTTGGCTACAGTGGTCAAGTCACCCGCCTGTGCAATCGCTTCAAAAATAGTCAATCTATCCTGCAGGACAACATATTTGCCTGGTCTACGGAATTCCCCAAGTGTAGAAAACCGGATCCCTCCCAATTTAACCCTGACAAAAATCTCTGAGGTAACATATTTTTTCAGACTGTTTTCAACCAGGATCCGTACTTCATCTAAAGTCATGTCATTGACCTGAATTTCACCTAGCAATGGCATCCTGATAAATCCATTTTTATCAATCGTATATCCTGTCATGTAATAAATATCACCACCAGATTGGGCTATCTGACCAAATACAGCATTGTTTGCCTCATTTTGGATTTTTGAAGTAAGTCCTTTTTCAAGGATCTGCTCTATGGTCTGGATCTGAATATCGATGATATCATTGAACTGAAGCCTGTATTCCGGCAATTCGTAGCTGATCAATTCTCCGTCTTGGATGACATTATTGCCTTCAAGGTTTTGATAGTACATAATCTTCTCATTGGATACACAAGAAGAATAGACAAGAATTAAAACAAGCAACAATATACTCTCAACGACCTTTTTCATGAACAGAAAAAAAGAAATATTCATAGGGAACTTTATGCGTAAACTTAACCAAATAATTTAATTATTGAACTGGTCTATGTGCCACCTGGAAATTGACTTGTAGCATTGGGGCTAATTACAAAAAAAAGCAAAGAATCAGTATTGTTTATTCTTTTTTTAAAAGAATTAATAAAAAATCAAGGTGAAATCCCGGGATTTTTCACGAAAAGGAACCAAATCTCTTTAAAGCTTGAAAAGATCCCGAAATCATCCATATTCCAACCAAATTGATTGCAATAAGATGTAAATAAATTCCTAAATCCCATTTCGGTTTTTTCTTTAACCATGAAGAAAATTCTTTCCATAAATTAATCATTGATTTTGAACAGTTTAACAATAATTGTTTTTGATTTATTTAAGCTTGTTTGAAACCGGAGAATTTTGCCTTACATTTGCGTCCTAGCGGCACGACCAGCTCCTGCTGAATCCCCCAGGTCCGGAAGGGAGCAAGGGTAAGCAGTCGTAGCGGTGCGATGCCGCTTCTTTTTTTACTTTTTGATTTCACTAATTCGAGATATTCCAAGTAATTATTTTCATTTGGCATTCCTCATTTTACATTCTTTTTCCCCTTCCAATTACTGATTTATCAATTAACTTTGTGCACTTCACCATAAACACATCATATATGAAATTCTTTATCGATACCGCCAACCTCAATGATATCAAGGAAGCATACGATCTTGGCGTATTGGACGGCGTGACCACCAACCCATCATTGATGGCCAAAGAAGGCATCAGCGGGGAAGAGAGAGTTCGTGCCCATTATAAGGCCATCTGTAACATCGTAGACGACAATGTGAGCGCCGAAGTCATTGCCACAGATTTTGAAGGCATGATCAGAGAGGGAAAAGAACTTGCCAAAATCGATGACAAGATCGTGGTGAAAATCCCGATGATCAAAGATGGCATCAAAGCGATCAAATATTTTTCAAATGAAGGAATCCGAACCAACTGTACCTTGATTTTTTCTGCAGGTCAAGCGCTTTTGGCTGCAAAAGCAGGAGCAACTTACGTTTCTCCATTTATCGGAAGATTGGATGATATCTCCTATGATGGACTTGAGCTGATCGATCAGATCGTTAATATTTATCAGAATTATGGCTATGCCACGCAGGTATTGGCAGCTTCAGTGAGGCATACCATGCACTTGATCAAATGTGCTGAACTTGGTGCAGATGTGGCAACCTGCCCACTGAAGGTGATTTTGGGATTGTTGAACCATCCGCTCACAGATTCAGGATTGGCGACTTTCTTGGCTGACCATGCAAAGGCTGCCGGCAAATAATTGAATTTAAAGAAATGGACCGGAAGTTTTAAAAAATTTACGGTCCATTCCTGTTTTAATATGTTTTGTGGAATAGATTGAAACAGAATCCCAAAATCCGTTGTTTTGAAAAACAAAAGAGGAACCCCAAACCGCCATGTATATTTTAAAAGTAAAAGGAAAAGCCAAAATCCCTGATTATGTACAGATCAGAGATGATAATTTTGTCTTGGTGGCTTACTTCAGGGCTGACAGACCTTTGAAGAATATTGAAAAATTTGGTTTGGAAGGAAAGGAAGCAGAACTCGAGACGTTGATCAAAGAGCTGCCATTTGGTAAAACACAAAAAATTGAGATTTAATGGAATTCGGAAAGGATGCAGTAATTGAGGTAAAAGATGCCTGTATTTTTCAGGGCTTGGATGCAGTCCTGCAGGATGTTAATTTTTCAATAGGAAAAGATGAATTCGTTTTTTTGATCGGAAGAACTGGAAGTGGGAAAAGTTCACTTTTAAAAACCCTTTATGCCGATCTTTCCCTTAAAATGGGCCAAGCTGAAATAGTAGGTTTTCAACTTTCAAAAATCAAGAAAAGTGAAGTGCCATTCCTCAGACGAAAGCTCGGGATCGTATTTCAGGATTTCCAGCTTTTTCCTGATAGGTCTATTGCCGAAAATCTTTTCTTTGTCATGAAGGCTACGGGCTGGAAGGATAAAGAAAAAATGAAAAACCGAATGATCGAAGTTCTCCTCAAAGTCGGTCTTGCAGATGCAGCCACCAAAATGCCCCATCAACTTTCTGGAGGTGAACAGCAGCGGGTAGTAATTGCAAGGGCTCTCATCAATAAACCTTCCATAGTTTTGGCAGATGAACCGACAGGTAATCTAGATCCGGATGTCGCAGATGGGATTTTCAAACTTTTTCAGGAAATCAACAACGAAGGAACCGCGATCCTAATGGCAACCCATAACCATGATTTATTGAGAAAATATCCATATCGGGTCTTGAAGTGTGAAAAAGGAAAACTTTTGGACAGCAAGACATCAGATATCACCATCAATACTTCGTATTGATTTTCAAAAATTTTAAAATACTTTTTATCTTTTAAATCATTTCTGCATTGAACCCGTTATGTTCTTTGTTTGAAGCTAGTTATCAATCCATTAAAGTAATTGCTTATGAAATACGTATTCAGTAAAAAGTCCGGTCTAGCTCTTTTGTTTGGAGCATTGATTTTCTTGAATTCTTGCAAAGACAAAACAGATGATCCCGTTCCTGAATTATCTGCAGATGCCAAAGTAAATACTTGGATCCAGAGTGTGATGGATGAAGTATATTTGTGGCTAGATGATATGAAAAAGCCGATATCTTTAGAATCGGACCCTGAAGACTATTTTGAATCCTTGCTTTTTAGACCTACGGATAGGTTTTCGGTCATTTATCCCGATTACCAAGAGCTGATAAATAGCCTTTCCGGTGTGAGCAAAGAGGCAGGCTATGAGATTACACTTGCACGTGAAAGCAGTACAAACAACAATGTCATCGCATTCATTACCTACACCAAAAAAGGCAGTCCTGCAGAAACCGCAGGCCTCAGAAGAGGAGATTTGATCACACACATCAACGGTGTTAGGATGACGCTGGACAACTACCAGGAAATTTTAGGACAAAGGTCAGAGGCTCATTCTATTTCCTATTTAAGATACAATGAAGGAACTTCAAATTATGTCGCACAGACTCCCGTGGACCTGACTACTTCAGTTCTATCAGAAGATCCCAATTTCCTTGACTCTATTTACACCATCGGGAATCAAAAAATCGGCTACGTGGTCTATCATTTTTTTGCTCCGGGCATAGAAGGACAAGCGACAAGATATGATGATGAAATGGATGCTGTATTTGCTAAATTCAA
>NZ_CDSBKL010000136.1:0-9828 GCF_977115555.1 Aquiflexum sp. | reverse complement strand
TAATGGATATTGGATCCGCCGTAACGGATAAGTTACTGTTTGATACTTAGGCCGAAAAGGATGCTTAATTTTTTTTTAATAATGGCAGACTAGCCTATAACCACATCAAATTTTTCAAAAATGGTTTCCAAAAAAATACAATTTTCCAAAATATGGAAAATTGATTTCCTTAAAAAATGACTTATATCCCTGTTTTTCAATGATTTATGTTTCAGGCACTCCATTTGGCATAAGTCAGAAAACAAGATTAAAAAATGGATCAATTTTTACAAGCTATAGGTTTAAACAGAACTTCAGATAAAGCAAGAGGTAGAAAAATCTACGTTTTGCATAATCCTGATGGAAGTCCAAGATGGATTTGGAATGCCGAAAACCCAAACCCGGATTTTTTGAGGTTTTATGCGGTTACCAACCTGCGGTCAAATGTATTCAGCATCCTGATCAGGTGCCTTTTCATTTTGAAGTTGCAGCATCTTTTCCTTAAGAAAAACAGCCTTTTGGTACTTGCAGATGAGACACATATTCTCAATCCGTATCTAAACCGCCATTTTGCTTTGTTTACCGGAACCGAAGGTCCGAACCGAAAGTTGGTTCTTTTCGCCGCACAAAAATTTATAAAAATTGCTCTGAATGACAATTCCAAAAGTCTGATCGAGCAGGAAAAAGCCATGCTTCATCTTGTAAGCGGAGGACAATACCTTGAAATCCCTCATTCAAAAAGTATCGGGAATGGCATCCTCGCTTTATCTGATTTGGGTAGCAGGGGAAAGCGGATTAATTCATTTACAGCACTTCATGCCAAGGCGCTTAAGGAGCTAACAAAAAACCAACCTAGAGAAGTCATCCTTTTTGGTAAAACAGAGATCTACCAAAACTGTCTTCAAAATCTAGAAATTGATAAAGAAGTCTCTTTCGAACAGGTACCAAAGAACTTGACAGAAATCCTAAAGACTTTGGCCATTTCGCTCAGCAAGCTATCTATTCCATCCCACTTTGCCCATGGGGATTTTACGCCTTGGAACTGCTTCGTAGATGGAGAAAAAATCCGCTTGTATGATTTTGAATTGGCCCATGAACGCATGCCTTTTGGCTTTGATGCCCTCCACTTCGTGATGCAGCAAGGAATCTTGGTGGACCATCTCCCTTACCGTGCCATCAAACCCAAACTGATTGCCGCATTTGAGTTACTTACCAAAGAGGAAAATATGCCTGATTTGGACTTCGATACCTGCCTCAAAGCCTATTTGTTGGTCAATACTTCTTATTACTTGGGCATTTATAGCCGGCAGGAAAAATGGCACATCCAAGTCAATTGGCTGCTCAATGCCTGGAATGAAGCCATCAGTGACCTGCTTTCTTCAAAAGAAAATCCCCGGTCCTTGCTGATTGGGAATGTTTTTGACTTTATGCAAAACCAAAATTATGCGGCCATCAAATTTCCCAATATTCCCCCCAAAGACTTATCCGAATATGCAGACATCGACCTGCTGACAGATAAAACCACTGCCCAAAACCTGCTTCAATATTTCAAGCAGCACACTCTGGTAAAGCGCGTCAACATTCAACCTCAATCACACATGATGAGTATAGTTGCGGTTTTGCAGGATGGGAGCGTTCTTGCCTTGGACCTCATATGGCAACTCAAAAGAAAAGCCTTGGAGTTTATGAAGGTTTCGGAAGTGATCAACAGGTCCAAAAGGAATGACTATGGTGTTAAAATTCTGAACTTAGCCGATACACAAACTTTTCTGAAATACTTCTACGGCCTTAATTTTAGTAACATACCGGACAGGTACTTACATTTCTTTGATAAGCAAGAAAGTGCAAACATTGATCATTCGATGCTAAGTGCCCGAGTTTTATCAATGTCTGAAAACAGAGGTATGTCAGGATTGATCAATAAAGTGAATTATGGCTTGGATGTGTTGAGAAATACATTCCATCAAAACGGTATCATCATCACTTTCAGTGGGGTAGACGGGGCTGGAAAGTCCACCATCATCGGGCATACCAAAAGAGCCCTGGAGAAAAAGTTTCGCAAAAAAGTAGTAGTCATCCGCCACCGGCCATCTGTTTTGCCAATCCTAAGCGCCATCACCCAAGGAAAAGAAAAAGCAGAACAAAAAGCAGCCTCCACGCTTCCCCGTCAGGGCCAAAACAATAATTGGATCAGTTCACTGCTGCGCTTTGGATACTACTATACAGACTATCTGTTTGGGCAGTTTTATGTCTATATCAGGCATGTGATGCGCGGTGAAGTGGTGCTGTATGACCGGTATTATTTCGATTTTATCAACGACAGCCTCCGAAGCAATATCCGTCTGCCCAAATGGTTGACAAAAGCAGGGTATAAATTATTGCTACAGCCTGATCTCAATTTCTTTTTGTATGCAGATGCGGAAACCATCCTCCACCGCAAAAAGGAATTGGATGCGGAGGCCATTTCCATCTTGACCAAGGATTATCTCCACCTTTTCAGGGAGTTGGATAAAAAGGCAAAGGGGAAATATTTTCCAATAGAAAACCTTCATCTCCAGGAAACTATGGCAATTATCACTTCCAAGGCCCAAATGCAACTCCTTTGATATGAAATCCTTGATCCAGAAATCAATACGCAGGCGCAATTCAAATTTCTCTTTTGACCCTGCATTGGGTAATGTCGCTCTTTATTCCTTTATATGGTCACAATGTTGGAGTTTGATGAGAGGCTTAAAGTTGCTCCTTCTCCTCAAAAAACCCAAAATGGCAATGTTAGGAAAGCGGGTCAGCTTTTTCAACACGCCAAAAATCAAATTTGGACGATTTCTGAAATTGGGTAACGATGTCCATATCAGTGCCTTGGGCAGGCAAGGCATAGAGATAGGTGACAATGTCAGCATCGGGGCATTCAGCAGGGTAGTGGTATCTACTTCATTTAACCTATTGGGTGAATATATCAAAATAGGAAACAACGTTGGCATGGGTGAATATGCCTACTTAGGCGGGGCAGGAGGTTTGGAGATAGGAGACGATTCCATTATCGGTCAGTACTTCAGCTGTCATCCTGAAAATCATATAGCAGCCGATCTTTCAATGGCAATCCGCCATCAGGGTGTAAGGAGGAAAGGCATCAAAATCGGCAAAAACTGTTGGATCGGCAGCAAGGTGACCATCTTGGATGGGGTGCAAATCGGCAACGGAAGCATCATCGCCGCGGGTGCCGTGGTCAACAATTCCTTTCCGGAAAACTCAATAATCGGGGGTGTCCCCGCAAAACTTTTAAAAACCAGAATATGAAAACAATTTTAGCTACAGCTTATGCCATCAATCCATTCAAAGGTTCTGAAGACGGTATGGGCTGGAATTTTGTGATGCAGATTGCCCGCTTCAACAAAGTAATCGCCATCACAAGAGAAAACAACCGTCCCCATATAGAAAAATACATTTCTGAAAATCCGGACCTATTGTACGCCAATGTCCAATTCCTCTATTTCGATTTGCCCTATTGGATGCGGTTTTGGAAGAAAGGTGGTCGAGGTGCCATGTTGTATTACCTTATGTGGCAGCGTGGAATCATGTCTTATATCAAAAAGCAAAAACTGAATTTTGATATCGTCCACAACCTAAATTTTCACAACGATTGGTCTCCATCGTTTCTTTGGAAGCTGGACAAGCCCTTTGTTTGGGGTCCGGTGGGACATCATCCACGGATTCCTTCCCAATACCTCAAACCCTTTGCATATAAGTACCACTTCACCGACCGCCTGACTTGGCTGGTGAAACAATTTTTCTGGAAAATCTCGCCTGCTTTACACAAGACCATCAAAAATGCCGACCATATCCTCTGCATGAATGGAGGTGTTCCAAAAGCCTTAGGAATCAAATCCAATTTTTCAATCACACCTTCGGTAGCTACACAGGATTTTGGATGGAAGAAATTGGATCCCAATCACAACAAATTTACCCTCATTTCGGCAGGACGCTTTGTCCCCTTAAAGGGATTTGATTTGACCATTCGTGCCTATTCTGAGTTTTTGAAAGGAATGGACTCAAAAGACCAAGAGAACTGCGAACTCCTCTTGATAGGAAGCGGGCCTGAGGAAGGGTTTTTAAAATACCTGGTCTCTGATCTGAAATTAGGGGAGCGGGTAAAATTTATATCATGGATTGAAAGGGATGAACTCATGGCAAAATTCAAAGTAGCTTCTGCATTTCTGTTTCCGTCCCACGAAGGGGCAGGAATGGTCGTCGCGGAGGCTTTGTCGTTTGGATTGCCGGTTATCTGTCTGGACAATGAAGGTCCCGGAGAGTTTATCAGCCCGGAAAACGGTTTTGCGATTCCGGTGGGAGACTATGACCAAACTGTTGTCGGCTTGGCCGCAGCCATCCAAGAGTTACATGCATCACCCCACAAAAGGAAAGAAATGGGAATAGCCGCAAGGAAGCAGTTTGAAAATTTCTTCCATTGGGATAGGAGAGGAGAACAGCTTCAAAAAGTCTACGCCGGCTTATGAAAGCACAACCTAGAATATTCGCTTTTCATTTATTGAATGACCGCAGCGGAAGTCCCAAGGTGCTTGGCCAAATTATCAAAAGCTGGGTAAAAGAAGGCCGTGAAGTCCATCTATATACCTCCCTCCATCAGGATGGGTTCCTTTCCCACATGGAGGGAGTGCACTACCATGATGGTTGGTATAGGTACCGCTCCAATCCCTGGTTGCGTCTTGTCTTTTATTCCTTGAGTCAGATCATTTTAATCTTTAAGATGCTGGGACAGGTAAAGAAAACAGATACCCTTTACATCAATACCGTCTTGCCTTTTGGTGGGGCTCTGGTAGGGAAGTTAAAAGGTTGCCGTGTGATTTACCACATACATGAAAGCACCGTCACCCCTGAGGTTTTGAAATGGTTTTTACTCAAAGTGGTATCATGGACGGCATCAGATATCATCAATGTATCCCGATATGTGTCGGAGAGCCATGGCATCACCCAAGTTCCCAACCATCTGGTGTACAATGCCATTGATGAAAGTTTTTTGTCCAATGTCCTACCCAAAGGGAAAAATGAAAAGCCCTCACATGTGTTGATGGTTTGCTCTTTGAAGGCTTACAAAGGAATTTACGAATTTATCAAGTTTGCAAAAGACAACAGTAAATTTTCATACCAACTTGTATTGAATGCCAGTCAAGCAGAGATTGATTCTTTTTTTTCCGGACATCAATTTCCACAAAATCTTGAAATATTTCCTTCCCAAAAAAACCTGCATCCATTTTTTCAATGGGCCGATGTGATTGTAAACCTATCCAGGCCTGATGAATGGATCGAAACATTTGGATTGACCATCATCGAAGGGATGGCTTATGGCTTGCCAGCCATTGTGCCTCCTGTTGGAGGGATTTTAGAGGTCATTGAAGAGGGAGTGACAGGGTACAGTGTCGATCCGAGAGACAGGAAAGCGCTCAATAAGAAGCTGCTTGAACTGATGGATAATCCCACTTATTTCAATATGTTCTCCAAAGCATCTTTAAAAAGATTAGAGTTATTCAGAGAAAAAACCATGCTGGAGCAAATCAACAGCATTGTTTGATCAAGTCTAAAATGGAATATGAGTACATAAATAGGCATACGCTGTTGAGTAATCCGAAATTCTATATCTAAAAACTGAATTCTATATGATCGAGGTGGGGAGGAATGATCCCGAAGCTTCGGTAGGCCGTCTTGTCCCGAAATCTTTCGGGATTGGCTACTTTTTTTATCAAAGCCTGCCCCGTATTTATCGGGGAAAAAAAGTAGCTGTAAAAAAGAATGATCGATTTCCTGAAGCCCTAAGAACATCTTTAATGTGAATTATGGAATGTGTATAAATCCGGATTCTCAATATAAAATTACTAAACCTCCAAAATGATGGAATTACAAAAAACCAATATCAAAGACTGCTTCTTGATCCAACCAAGAGTGTTCAAAGACGAACGCGGTTACTTCCTAGAAAGCTTTCACAGTGAAAAATTCGAACAATTCACCGGGATTGAAACTGAGTTTGTCCAGGACAATGAATCCATGTCAAACTACGGTGTCATCCGAGGACTCCATGCCCAACGTGGAGAATCCGCCCAAGCCAAACTTATCCGTGTGATTCAGGGCCGGGTAATAGATGTGGTGGTGGATGCCCGATTTGACTCACCCACCTTTGGTGAAATTTTCACAGTGGAAATCAACAGCACCCTCAAAAACCAATTGTTCATTCCTAAAGGGTGTCTCCATGGTTTTTCGGTTTTGGAAGATAAGACCATCTTTTCTTACAAGTGTGATGCTTTTTACAATCCTGAAATGGAAATAGGGGTATATCCCCTTGATCGCTACCTCTGTATTGATTGGAAAGTCGATACAGACAATGCACAGATCTCCCTAAAAGATCAAAAAGCAATGGCATGGTTGGAATATGTGGCATCATTTGAGCAAAAGAGATTTCTCAAAACTGCGCAGCTATGGTAGAAAATTTTCCAATTGAAAACGGATAACATATCAACTTTTCCTTTTTCAATCTTATTCCATTTTGCAATTACTTTCCAAAATATGGAAAATTATAGACCGCCAAATATTCGCTAACCTACTGAATAAAAGCGCTTTATTGTTTTGGCATTGCTTTCGTCTTAAAGCATACAATTGAAAAATTTATGAGCAAAAATTTAAACCAAAAGAAGAAAATCGCCATCATCGGGACCGTGGGCGTTCCTGCCAATTATGGTGGATTTGAAACCCTTGCCGAGCACCTCATCGAAGACCTCGGACAGAAGCATGACATCACTGTCTATTGCTCGGGAAAAAAGTACAGCAAATCCGAAAGGGTGTCAAGTTACAAGGGAGCGCGACTCAAGTACCTGCCTTTTGATGCCAACGGAATCCAAAGTATCCCCTACGATACCCTATCGATTATCGGCGCCCTGTTTTTTGCCGATGTGCTTCTTATCCTCGGGGTAGCTGGGGCGTGGATTCTCCCATTTGTCAGGATTTTTACCAATAAGAAAATCATCATTTCCATAGATGGCATTGAGTGGAAAAGAGACAAGTGGAATCTATTGGCCAAGTGGTATTTGTTTTGGGCGGAAGGCATGGCTGTCAAATACTCCCATATCGACATCTCAGACAATGAAGCCATTCAGGATTACACAGCAGCACGATACGGTTCATTGAGCAGAATCATTGAATACGGGGCTGACCATACCTTGAAAGTTTCGGTCACTGAGGAGGTAACGGAACAATATCCTTTTCTCAAGGAGCAATATGCCTTTAAGGTCTGCAGGATAGAACCTGAAAATTTGGTGCACGTGATTTTGGAAGCCTTTACCAAAACAAGCCGTTTGCCATTGGTTATTGTCGGCAATTGGGACAAAAGTGATTACGGAAAATCCCTCAAAACCAAATACAGTCAGCATTCCAATATCCATATTTTGGATCCCATCTATAACCAGGAAAAGCTGGATGTTCTCCGCGGAAACGCAACCCTGTATGTTCATGGACATTCTGCAGGAGGAACCAATCCCTCCTTGGTAGAGGCGATGTACCTAGGCTTGCCGATCCTAGCAAACGGCGTTTCCTACAACAAAGTCACCACCGAAAAACAGGGCCTTGTACTTTACTGACCTGGATAGTCTGATTGCTGAAATCAACAAAATCTACAATGCCAAACTGAAACTGGTGGGGGAAGAAATGCAGGCAATCGCCAAGCGCAGGTACACATGGTCTCATATTGCATTCAAGTATGAACTGTTGGTAGAGGAAGCATTGACCTCCTCAAAAAAGGTCGATGTGGAAGCCGAAACAAAAAATATCCCCTATGACCAACTCCTTGAATTGGGCCATGCCCACTTAAAGACCAATTTAAACTTCTAATCCATTTCCTATGAATTCCATCCATATCATCGGTCCTTTGGCCGCCTTTTTATTGACCCTTTTGGTAATTCCTGTGTTGAGAAAAATTGCCTTCAGAATCAACATGGTGGACAAACCCAACTTCCGGAAAGTGCATACTTTGCCCATTCCTTTGATCGGCGGTTTCGGGATATTCATCACTACCACTTTGGCCTTGGGTTTGGCCTTTCCTTTTGATTTAGGTATTTTGGGTTTCAAAAACATTTATCTCGCCATGAGCATTTTACTGATGATGGGTGTGATAGATGATTTTTTTGAAATGAAGGCTGCCATGAAATTGGCAATACAGCTAATATTGGCCCATTTCATTTTTTCCCAAGGAATAAAGATCGAATCCCTACATGGTATATTTGGAATTTATGAATTGGCCGATTGGATCCAATACGGTCTTACCTTGGTAGTGATCGCAGGAGCTGTAAACGCCTTCAACCTGATGGATGGCATAGATGGACTTGCTGCAGGACTGGCTGTTGCCGGCTTTGCGGTCTTCACCTTTCTGGCTGTTTTGACCAATCAGTTCCTGCTTGCATTGGTTTTTCTGACCTACATCGGTGGATTGTTTGGGTTTTTGAGGTTTAACCTCAGCAAAAGCCAAAAAGTATTTATGGGAGACGCAGGGTCATTGATGATAGGCTTTGTTTTGGTGGTGTCAGGAATCAGGCTCATCCAAGCAGGAGAGAATACCCCCAACGTCTCTTTGGTAATCCTTGGCGTAGTAGCCGTCTTGCTTATCCCTGTTTTTGATGCACTCCGTGTCTTCCGAAAAAGATTAAAATCAGGTAAAAGTCCTTTCCAACCTGACAAAACCCATCTTCACCATTTGGTACTGACTACCGGCCTCAGGCACAAAGCATCGAGTTTGGGAATATTGGGACTGATGACAGGGATAATCCTGATTGGCTTTATCAGTTACCAATTGGTAGGACTGACGTTTGCATTTATATCCATGCTGTTTCTGTTTTCTTTTGTGACAACCCTGTTACAGTTCCACAATAGGTTGATGTCCTGGAAAACCAAAATCAAAAAGATGGAAAACACTGGATGAAAGACGCAAGATTCAAGACTTGATGCCTCGACAACAATTAGAACCACTAGAACAATTACAACAAAAAAAAGAGAGATCCTTCTCCCGTACAGCTATAAGGATCGGTCACGTTTCTCCTAAGGATGAGAATCCTCTATACCGAAATGGTAGAAGAGATTTTGATTTACCGCAGAGCTCACAGGGAGCACAGAGAATGGTAGGTAGAATATTCTCCCGCAGATATCTCAGATTGACGCATAAGGTCTACAAACAAACAGCCCCATCGGAGCGAAATCTTGGTAGCCATGGGTAAAGTGCTTCTGTGATTTACATATTCTCACAAATCTACCGCCAATGTTTGTGTCTCCACAAACATTCGTCAAACACTCCTTCGTCTCTGCGTGAGATAATTCTTCTTTTACCGCATGAACACCAGGTATCGATGGGGGTTGGGAAATCTGCCATTTTTTTGCCCCCTAATCCCCCTGAAGGGGGACTTTTGTCAAACAAATAGGAATTTGGTTAGGGTTGCGTTGCTGTGGAATCCTAAACTCAAGGAATTAATCAAGTCAGTAGGGATTCTCCCTCCCCTTGTGGGGAGGGTCGGGGTGGGGTTGTGGCTAAAGCCAAAAAAACTCTTGCTTCCCAATCAACCACCGGCTAAAGCAGGTGGAAATTGAAATCCGATATCGAAGCGGTTCATTCTTCATTTACCATTCAACATTATTCGAAGTTCACCCCCTATATCCCCCTGAAGGGGGACTTTTGTCAAACAAACATGAATTTTGTTAGGATTGAGATACTGTGGAATCCCAAACCTTTCTGTTAAACCAAATTTCGTGGGATTCTCCCTCCCCTTGTGGGGAGGGTCGGGGTGGGGTTGTGGCTAAAGCCAA